>QHNU01000039.1:439-5266 GCA_003218525.1 Verrucomicrobiota bacterium | reverse complement strand
CAACACACAAGCCAACGCCCTCGGCGCACAGAAATATCTCAGAGAAGCGGTACAGTTGGACCCGAAGTTCGCCCTTAGTTGGGCGGTGCTATCATACGTGGATGCGAGCGGCTACCTCACAACAGTGCTTCAACGAACGGTCGCCCTGCGTGAAGAAGCACGGCAGGCAGCCGAAACCGCACTCACTCTTCAGCCCAATCTCGGCGAGGCCGTAGTGGCCAAGGGATATTACCACTACTGTTGCCTAAAAGATTACGACACCGCAGTGCATTACTTTGAGCAAGCACGTCAGTTCCTACCCAATAGCAGCCGGATTCCTGAGTCGCTGGCCTATGTCGCGCGGAGGCGAGGCCAGTGGGACCGGAGCGAGTCCTACTTCGTCGAAGCGGAGCGGCTCGACCCGCGCAACGTTTCCCTACTCAATCAGCACGCGCTTTCCTATATCTACGTTCGTCGTTTCCCCGAAGCACTGCGAAAGTTTGATCAGGTTCTCAATATTATACCGGACGACCTCGACGCCCTCGCGAGAAAGGCTGCCATCGCACAAGCCGAGGGCGATCTGCCGCGTGCGGCGGCGATCCTCGCTCCGCTCCGCCCTGCGGCCGACGACACCAACGCATTGGAAACACAAGTTTACCAAGGAATCCTGGAACGCCGCACTGCACAAGTCATCCCTCGGCTAAAGGAGGTACTGGCCAAGCCTGATCCAGTGTTGGGTTACTTTAATGGCGAACTGCGCTTTTATTTAGGCTGGGCGCAAGAAGTCGCCGGCGACCATGCCGCCGCCCAGGGAAGTTGGCGACAAGCACGCAGCGAGCTGGAATCTTTGCTTAAAGAACAGCCGGACAATTATAGCCTCATTGGCGATCTCGCGCTGACCAATATGGGCCTTGGTGACAAAGCCGCCGCGTTGGCTCTGTCGGAGCAGGCCATCGCCGCGAATCCGATCGAGAAGGACGCCTTGACTGGTCCCGCTTCGATCGAGATCCTCGCCCGGGTAGCGGCGCGAATGGTAGAGCCCGACCGCGCCATTGCCGCGTTACAGAAACTACTCTCGATACCGTACGCAAGCGCACTGGCGAGTCCGCTTACTCCTGCGCTGCTCCAGCTCGATCCGATGTTCGATCCGCTCCGGAATGATCCGCGGTTCAAAAGACTCGTCGGTTCGCCCGCGCCGAAGTAGACCGCAGGTCTCAACGAAACGAGTGTTGCTCTAATTGGCAGCGCGATAATCTTGCTCAATGCCCAACGAGCCGAACGCTTTCTCCGATCAGATTCACATCGAGGAACTCGAGATTTCCACTCACATCGGGGTGCCCGAAGAAGAACGCGTAAACCCGCAACGACTAACTGTCAGCATTACGCTCTGGCCGCGACACGACGCGCGCGATCTAGGAGACAACATTGATAAGACGATTAATTATTCGGCCGTTGCCGAAGCAGCGAAGAGCCTCGCCCGCGATCAGTCGGTAAATTTGATTGAGACGCTGGCTAATCGACTCGCAACGCATCTGCTTGGAAATTTCGCTATCCAAAAAATCAGAGTGGAACTACGAAAATTCGCTCTGCCCGATGCGAAACATGTCTCGGCAACCGTAACGCGCATTGCGTCGGTGCGTTGACCCTGAAACCGTTCCCAAATGGATGATGCAGGAAAGAAGACTTAGCGCCAGAATGCTGTAGCCGGGGTCGTTGCCCCCGCCGTCGCCGGCATCGATCAAACGCCCATGCGAAGAGGAAGATTCAACAACCCCCAGCGGAAGTAGCGCAGCGTTACAGCGAATCTGTTTCGTCCGATTGGCGACTTTACCGGCATGATATCGCGGGATCGATCGCGCACGCCGCTGCGCTTGCTCAGGCGGGAATCATAACCGCTGATGAGAGACAAGAAATCGAAACCGAGTTGCGCGTGATCGAGGAGAAAATCGAATCTGGTAACTTCGACTGGGACGCATCGCTCGAAGACGTGCACATGAACATCGAAGCGGCGCCGCGGGAGCGAAACTTCACACCGCGCGCAGCCGGAACGATCAGATTGCGCTCGATCTTCGACTTTATGTTAAAGCAGAAATTGCTCAGATATCCGCTGGCCTTCTCATTACAAACCGCGTTGCTCGATTTCGCGCAGCAGCATGTCGATGTTGTCATGCCGGGTTATACCCACTTGCAGCGTGCTCAGCCAATTTTCCTCGCGCATTATTTGCTGGCGCAAATTGAAGCTTTCGCGCGCGACGCAGAACGTGTCCGTGATTGCAACGCACGAACGGATGTTCTGCCGCTCGGTTCCGGCGCAGTAGCTGGATCGACAATCGTGCTCGACCGCCAGCTAATGGCGCGGCAGCTTGGGTTTTCGCGGGTGAGTCGGAATAGTCTCGATGCCGTCGGTGATCGCGATTTCGTCTGCGAATTACTTTTTTGCCTCGCGATGATCGGGATGCATCTCTCGCGGTTGAACGAAGATTGAATCAGCTGGAGCACGAGCGAATTCGGCTTCGTCGAATTCAGCGACGCATTTTCCACTGGTTCGAGTTAGATGCCGCAGAAGAAAAACCCGGATATGGCGGAGCGGACCCGGGGCAAATCGGGCCGGCTCATTGGAAACCTGGTGAGCCTGCTCACAATGTTGAAAGGTTTGCCCAGTTCTTACAATCGTGGCTTGCAGGAAGGCAAAGAACCATTGTTCGACTCGGTCGATACCGTGAGCGCTGCTCTGAAAGTATTTGCGGCGATGTTGCCCGAATTAGTTGTCCATCGAGAGCGCATGGAATCAGCCGCGCGTGATCCGCAGTTACTGGCAACTGATCTGGCCGAGTATCTGGTGCGCAAAGGGGTCCCTTTTCGTGATGCCCACGCGATCGTAGGCAAGCTCACTGCGAGCGGAAAACCGCTAAACGCGCTCTCGGATGATGAGTATCGCGCGGCGTCCGACGCCTTCGGTCCGGATGTCCATGAGATTTTCGATATCCGTACGGCGTTGCACCGACGGGCTGCGACCGGCGCACCATCGCCCGAAAATATCAAGCGACAGATGGCGCGCTGGGGCGAGTTGCTCGTGCGTGAATGATTCGCTTTTCCCACGGTGGCGGTTTAATTCTCCGCCGTGAGTTGGGAAACGATGTCGAGCGAAACGAAATTTGAAAATGCGCATTTGGCGGTCGCAATCGAGCGGGTGCAAACGCCGACAGGGGAACGGAACTGGACGACCGTGCATCGCAAAGCGGCTGTGGTCATCTCCGCGATCACCGCTCAGTCGAAGATCGTCCTGATCAATCAGGAGCGGGTTCCGATTCGCGCCGCCATCTGGGAAATGCCGGCCGGGCAAATCGATCATCCCGCCGATGAAGATGGCAAAGAGGCGCGTGAGGTCGCTCTTCGCGAATTGCGCGAAGAAACCGGCTACGAACTCGCACCGGGGGGAGAATTGATCGCGCTAGGCGATTTCTTTTCTTCGCCTGGCTTCACCGATGAACACGAATTTCTGTTCGCAGCCAAACCGGTGCGACGCTCACCAGATGGTGGTCACGCTCATGACGAAAGTGAAACGATCCACAATTGCCGCGAATTTTCCGTGGCAGAGATCGAGCGGATGATCGCGGATAACACGATTCGCGATGCCAATACCTTGAGCGCGTGGGCACGGTTACTCGCGCGCAAAATTATTGTCCCGACCTGATATGGCGTTGCGCGATCTTTTCAAGTTCCGCGAGTTGCCCGAAAGCGAGACGTCCAAGCCATTTCTTGAGCATTTAGAGGACCTGCGCTGGACCATCGTCAAGATGGCGATCACGCTCGTGGTGGCGATGATTCTTTGTTTCGCCTTGCGCGGAGTGCTCGTCCGCGTCATGCAGGCACCGCTGCGGGATATCGATCCGCAGTTGGGTGTCCTGCGCGCCCTCGGCATCACCGATTCGATTACGATCTCGTTTCACCTGGCGTTTTATGCCGGGATCGTGATCTCGTTTCCACTGCTCTTATTTTTCGCGGCCGAGTTTGTGCTTCCGGCATTAACCGCTGTGGAGAAGAAATTTCTGTTACCGGCGATTGGCGTGAGCTTCGCGCTCTTTCTCACCGGCGTGCTGGTTTGTTACTTCTGGCTATTGCCGAAGACCATCCTCTTTTTTTTTCACGATACCCAATCTCTGGGGTGGGCGCCGGCTTGGACGGTGCAACAATACTATTCCTTCGTTACCCGGTTCACCCTCGGATTTGGACTGGCGTTTGAATTGCCGGTGGTCGTTCTCGTCCTCGTGCGCTTCGGGATCATTTCCTACGAATTCATGGCCCGGACCCGGCCTTATGCCATCGTTCTGATTTTCCTTCTGGCCACCATCATTACGCCAACGCCGGACGTGCTTACTCTCGTCGCGATGAGTTTGCCCATGGTCGTGCTCTACGAAAGCTGCATCTGGATCGCGTGGTTCATGCGCCGGCGGCAACTGCGCGCGCGATGATCAACTACGACATTGTTTTCGGCGCTTTTGCCTTTGTTTTGGGCGCGACCGTTGGCTCGTTTCTTAACGTCGTCATCTACCGACTGCCGCTTGATCTTTCCGTGAACGACCCGGAGCGGTCGTTTTGTCCCTCCTGTAAACAACAGATTCCGTGGCGTCACAATTTGCCACTGGTTAGTTGGATTGCGCTGCGCGGGCGATGCGCTAATTGCGGGGGATCCATCTCGTTCCGTTATTTCGCGGTCGAGCTAATGACGGCCCTCCTCTTCCTGGTTATCTGGCGAAATTACCCGTGGCAGATCGCGATTGCATATTGGGTTTTCATCGCGCTCGTCGTCGCGGCTACCTTCATCGATTTCGAGCATTTCATCATCCC
>QHNU01000039.1:0-309 GCA_003218525.1 Verrucomicrobiota bacterium | reverse complement strand
TGCTTTGGCTCATTCTTGAAGGTGGCAAACTCGTTTTCGGAAAAAAACGGATTCGACTGGACCAGCCGACAGCGTTCACCTGGACCCGGCAAGGTGACGACGCCGATCTAGTCGTGGGGGAGGAGAAAACGTTGTGGAGCGAGTTCTTCGCCCGCGATAGCGATCAGCTGCTGTTGTACTGCGCGAACGCGAAAGTGGCCGAACGCGATTTCGACGACACGATCCTGCGGTTTCATTACAACCGATTGGAGGTGGGGTCGGACAACTTTGAGCTCGACCACCTCGATGAAATCCGCGGCACCGTTACCC
>QHNU01000038.1 GCA_003218525.1 Verrucomicrobiota bacterium | reverse complement strand
GGCCTTGGCGAAAATTTCGCGACCAACCGGATGCGCAATCAGATGGTCGTGCAAACGCTGGGCCAGGCTTGACCCGGGCGGCAATTCAAAAATCCGGCTGTCGTAAACGATACCAGCGCTGACATCGCCGCCTCGCAGCGGAATAATCCAGCACCACCAACCGTATCCCATGAGGTGGTTTGTCGCCCAGGATCGGCTGGTCCGACAAGCGTTGGCGAAATCGGGAAACTTCTGTCGCAGTTCGTAGCTGTCCCAATCTTTCGTATCAGTGAAGCGCGCCCACACCGCGTTGATCGGGTGCTCGGTATTCGGCCGAAAATATCCGAGCATGCGCGAAATCAGAGCGGTGCGTCCGCTCGCATCAACGATCCAACGGGTACGAATCGCGCGATCTTCGTTCGCGATCGACACGGCCACGGTTTGGCCTTCACTGCCGTTCAAGTGCAGCGCGGTCACTTTGGCCGGACGCAGCAGGTCGCACCCGGCTTTCACCGCCTGCTCCAGCATGTGGGAATCGAGAGTCGCGCGATCCACTTGGAAGCCGGACAGGCGCGCGCCGTAGCGGGCGCCGATTTCGACGCAATCATCGAATGACTGTTCACGGCGTTGGGAAAACCACATTCGCAATCCTTGTTTTGCGATGTGGTGATGACCCAGATGCTGGGTCATCCCCAGAATGCGCGTCATGTAGCAACTGCTGATTTCGGTCGTTGATTCGCCCACTTTGCGATCGAAGGCGGCGTTCTTTTCCACGATCAGCACTCGGGCATTCGGGTAGCGCCGCTTCAGCACGACCGCGGTAGCCGCCCCGGAAAAGGCCCCCCCAATGATGACGACATCGTAATCCATGCAGGGCAAAGGATGCGCGCGCTTGGCTCGA
>QHNU01000037.1 GCA_003218525.1 Verrucomicrobiota bacterium | reverse complement strand
TTACCGTGATCTGGTAGGGCGAGGCTCCGTCGAGCTGGCTTGGCAGAGCGTCGCCCTACCAATCCGCCTTCGCCCCATTCCTTGTGCGAGCCAGGCTGGCATTTCCGCTCGGAATGGCAAAAGACATCTCTCGCTATTCTGCCGCTATGTTATCGCGCCAAAAAATAGTTAGAGATTCCTCGACTACGCTCGAAATGACAGAAAAGCTTTCGCGGTCAACCTCATGATGAGGGGCTCGCGGCGCATCGTTTTGCTCGCCGCTGCCATTTATCTTTTCGTGATTTTTTCAGGTCATTTGGCCGATCGGCTGATTTTGTTTCCAAGCACTGCGCCCATCCACCCTCGTAGCGCTCTGCGCCGGTCGATTCCGTTCCAAAATGGCGAGCTTGAAGTCTGGACTGCCGCATCGGACCGCGCGCGCCAAAATAACAAGATGGATGCTTACATCCTGCGTTTTTACGGGAATGCTGATCGCGCCGAGCTTTGGGCAACATTAGAAGCGGAGACATGGAATGATCGCGCGGTTGAGATCTGGGCCGTAAACTATCCTGGTTTTGGTGGGAGCTCGGGTCCGGCAGGACTGCGACGGATACCAAGCGCCGCGCTAGCCGCATTCGATGCGCTGCAGAGTAAAGCTGGAACCAGTCCGATTATTGTTTTCGGGACCAGCCTCGGTGCAACGGCCGCGCTCCACGTAGCAGCACATCGTAAGGTCCACGGAATCGTTCTTCACAATCCCCCACCCCTGCGGCAGATCATTCTGCGTCATTTTGGGTGGTGGAACCTCTGGTTGCTGGCCGGCCCGGTCGCTCTGGAACTTCCGGGTGAATTGGACAGTCTGGAAAACGCAAAGCGCATTCAGGTTCCCGGCCTTTTCATTTTGGCCGAGAGGGATGAGATAGTCCCACCTAAGTTTCAACGTCTGGTATTCGACGCTTTTGCCGGCGAAAAACGTATTATTAATTTGCCCGGCGCTTATCACAACTCCCCGATCGAAGGCACGATTATGGCGGACGTTTATAGAGGCTACGATTGGCTGTTACCCAGATAAGCCTCAATGGCCGATAACGTCCACGAGCCAACAATGAAACTCGGCATTTGCATCGCGCTCGGTGCACTTGTTTGGATCTGTTTCGGAGAAAGCGCGCGCTTCGATTGGGTCCGCTATGATGACGGCGATTATGTTTATCGCTCGGGACGCGTCACCAGCGGCTTAAATCTTCAAAGCGTCATTTGGTCCTTCACGAACTTTCACGCCCACAACTGGCATCCAATCACCACACTGTCGCACATGCTCGATTGCCAGTTGTTCGGGGTGACGCCGGCTTACGCAGAGACTGGTCGCTTTGCCGATGCCATCGAGACGGCCACTCGCGGGCGGAGATTAGCCGAACGCGAGAGTAATAGATCGTTCGCGGATGAGTTTGCGGCAAACATCTCCCGTTATCAACAGCACTTGCCCCTACGCGATATTAGCTTACAGCTGGTCGACGAATAACGGGGTCTCGTCGCCTTCGATTTACCTTGCAACTTTACCGCATAGCCTGATGTTCAGGGATATATGAGCTTGCTTGCGAGCTTCATGAATCTGGCAGGTCCGGATTTAATCGTTATCCTGCTCATCATTCTGGTCCTTTTTGGCGCAAAGAAATTGCCTGAGCTTGCCAAGGGAATGGGGCAGGCCGTTCGCGAATTTCAAAAGGCAAAGGACGAATTTACAGACGAGCTACATAAAGCTGGCAAAACTGAGGAGCCGGCCGTTCGTCCAGCGCAGGCCAATGTCCCCCGGATCGAGCCGACCACGCCCGAAACCGCGGCCCGGCCAGATCCGAATCAATCGAGTGCGCCGGGCGATCGCGCGGATCGCGTTTAAACAGTCGCGATAAGAATTCGCAGTCGAGAGGCGGCTTCGCTTGCCTTCTTGATTCCGAGCACCGGACGGAGAGGACGCGGGCCGTCAAACTCTTAGCCGACGGCCGGGGACAAACCAGAGCGTTGACGTTTCCCTGCCTTTGCGGGAAGGTCGCGGCGCTTTTTTTATGGTCGACGCTGACTTACGCATGCGCATCAAAGAGATGATGGTCAAGAATCTGATGCTCCAGATTACGACGGATCAGATTGCCGACGACGCTCCCCTATTTGGCCCGGAGGGCATTGGGCTGGATTCCATTGATGCGCTTGAGTTGGCGGTCGGTCTGGAAAAGAACTTTGGCGTGAGCGTGCCAAACTCCGAAGTCGCCACAAAGGTCATGCGCAGCGTGAACACGATTCACGATTATATCATTGAAAAGCGCGGGGACGCGGCCCAGCCGCAGGCGGCAAAGTGAACTTTCTTTTCCTCGAAAGTAGCCGCAGTTGGGGCGGCCAGGAATACCGCACCTGTCTCGAGGTGAACTGGCTCAACGCTCATGGGCATGAAGCGTGGTTCGGATGTGATCCACGCAGCCATGTTTTCAGCAAGGCTCAGGAAGTCGGCACACGAATTGTGCCGTTCGCAATGGCGAGACGTTTTAATCCGATCACCTCTTTTCATTTATGGCAATTTTGCCGCCACCACCGCATCGATCTCGTCAAGACATTCAGCTCGAAAGATCATTGGCTCGCATTGCCACTGTATTGGTTGGGAATTCCGCTGACACGTTCCCGCTGCATCACCGATCCGATTGGGGGCGCCAATCGCGCCTTTGTTTTTCGCCATGGCTGCTCACGGATTGTAGCGGACGCGCCAGTTATTAAGCGACAGCTAGTGGAAGAAAACGCAATCCCACCCGAAAAAATTGAAGTGATCGGGTCGGCTGTCGATTTGTCGCGCTTTCATCCGAACCGGGACAAACAGAAATTCCGCTCTGAAATCGGCATTCCGGTAGATGCGCCATTGATCGTCAACATCGGCATGATTCGACCGGACAAAGGCCAACTTACGTTGGTTGAAGCGGCACGCACTGTATTGCAACAATATCCCGACGCTCGGTTCGTATTTGTCGGCGAAGGAACTGGAGCACGTAAACTGGGGCTGCGCTTGCGCGAAGCGATCAACCGGTACGGCCTATCCGAGAACGTCCTAATGCTCGGTTATCGCTGGGATATTCCGGACATTCTCGCGGCGTCCGATCTGGTCGTGATCGCCTCAATCGGCACAGAAGCGTCGCCGATCGTTTTGCGGGAAGCTCTCGCTTGCGGCCGGCCCCTGGTCGCAACTCGGGTCGGAGATATTGCGGAGGTGATTCGTGACCGAGAGCATGGATTGCTGGTTTCGCCCGGCTCGTCCGAAGAAATGGCGTCCGCGATTATCCAGTTAATCGGCAACCGGGAATTGGCCGCCCGCTGGGCACAAAACGGCCTGGAGCTGGCGCGCGCCCAATTCTCTTTTGATCAAATGATGCAGCATAAACTGCGCGTGGATGCTGAGATCGCCAGGAAAAACGGGATGGCCCGGAGGTAGCCGGATTGGCTGGGAAAGCTTCGCTGTCATTCCGAGCTGAGTCGAGGAGTGGAGCGAACGGGGATTGGTAGGGCGACGTTCCGCGGAGCCGGGTCGACGGAGTCTTCGCCCTACCAGATCACACCAATAAAATAGCAAGAGATGTCCCTGTTTCGCTCGATCCGCCGCCGGACGGATTCGCCGTGGCGAACATACAAGGTGCGCAGGATTTCTCCTGTCATTCCGAGCGCAGCCGAGGAATCTCTGACTATTTTCCCACGCCGCGACGGCAATTCCCGAGCGGCTTCATCTTCAAACAATAACCAACGCTCAATTCGGGCGATTGATCGCATCAATCAGCTGACGGAACCGGCCGAAACTGCGGCGATGCGGTGTAAAAACGAGTCGCGGTAGAGCCACAATCTCGGGCTCATTCATCTCCTGAATCAGCGCTTCGCTTTGCACAATCGCTCCGTGACGCAGAATATCGGAAAATTGTTCGTTTAACTCCGCGATTCTCGATTTCGACAGAGGGTGAGCCAAGCGCAGAACCAGCTGGTCGCCGACCCAACGGGCCGAATGATAAACACGGTAAAAGCAGGTGATTTCGTCAACAGCGGCGTCAACGCTGTGCATGATTTTGAAGAAATAGAAATCGTCCTCTGAAATGAAACCCAGTTTGAATAGATGATCGCTCAAGAACTTCATCCACGTTTCCCAATAACCGCCGTCGGGTTTATCGAGCAACACCACCGGAATGAGACGCGCTTTACCGGTCTGCATCAACGTGAGCACCTCGAAAGTCTCATCGAGCGTACCGAACCCCCCCGGAAACAACGCGATCGCGTGCGTCTCTTTCACGAAATTTAACTTCCTAGTGAAGAAGTAGTTGAAGTTGATCAGCTTCTTATCGCCTTCAATCGTCTCGTTTGCGCGCTGCTCGAACGGCAGCCGAATATTGAGGCCGAAACTCATCTCTCGCCCGGCCCCGCGCTGAGCTGCGCCCATGATCCCATCGCCACCCCCGGTGATGATCATGAATTCATGTTCAACCATCCGCTTGGCGAATTCTGACGCCACCATTGCCTCTGGCGAGTCCGACAAAACCCGGGACGAGCCGAAGACAGCAACTTTCCGAAAAGCCTGAAATTGCGCGAAAACTTTCGCCGCATAGCGCAGTTCCTTCATTGAGCGCGCGATTAGCTTCAAATCCGCTATGCCCATTCGATCGCGCGCCATTTTTAACGCCGTCACGATCATTTCCTCGATCAATTCCGGCGAGTGTCCCGCGCCAAACTCTGCCACCAGTTGACGCACGCGCGCGTCCCACTCACGGCCGAGAGTGGACTGCCGCCGAACCGGCTGGCTTGTAATTGTACCCGCTGTGAAATCTTCCACCGTACAGTCTTGCCTACGC
>QHNU01000036.1 GCA_003218525.1 Verrucomicrobiota bacterium | reverse complement strand
ATTTCGACGATTTCACCCCGGCCGCTATGCTGCATTATACCGGCACAGATCCGCTGATTCGAACGCATCTCCACCTCTTGCAATCGGCGATGGCTCGGGCGGGCTTTTATGGACTCCGGACGGAATGGTGGCATTTCACGGCGAGCGATTGGCGACGTTACATCCCAGCGGAGCTGGTGAGGACAGCGGCCGCGGTGGTGCTTTCGAACTAGGATGAGTGGATTTTTCCGAGGCCTTCAGCAGCCGGAATATGTTCACACACTGATTAACCCGCTGCCGGTTTATGGATTGGGGATTGGGCTATTCGCGCTCAGTATCGCAATGTTTTTGCGGAATGGCAGTGCGCACATCCCTGCGCTCACCGTGATCTTTCTTGCCGCCGCATCAGCATGGCCGGTCAAGTATTACGGCGAACAGGCTTACGATCGCGTCCTTTCGATGTCGGATGAGCCGGGCTCGGCTTGGCTTGCCGCCCATGAAGATCGTGCCGATAAATTCATCTGGACCTTCTATCTGCTCGCAGTCGTGGCCGCCACCGCCATCGTCTTGCCCAGGAAATTTCCCAAGACCGCGATGCCGCTCATGATTTTAACTCTTTTGCTATCGATTATGTCGCTCGCTGCCGGCTGCTATATCGCCTACGCCGGCGGGAAAATTCGACATCGCGAATTCCGCACCGAACCGCCGCCGCCCAAGCCGGTTGAACGGGAAGAATAAGCGGCTGCATTCTCGCAATGGCTACGATCGAATTGCGAGATGCTGAGCAAAATGTCGAAGCCCACAGCGCGTCTCTGAGGAAGCCGCTTGGCCTTGGGGACCTGGTTCTCACCCAAATCCTGTTTGTCGTGGGTTCGGGCTGGGTCGGCGCCGCCGCCAAACTCGGCTCATCGCATCTCTTCTTTTGGTTGCTCGCCATCCTGCTTTTCTACATTCCACAGGCCGCCGTCGTCATTTATTTGAATCGCCTCATGCCGCTCGAGGGCGGCCTTTATCAGTGGGCCAAACTCGGGTTAAACGAGTTCGCGGGTTTTATCGTCGCCTGGAATGTCTGGCTGCTGTCCATCACCGTCATCGCGTTAGGCGGAATGTTCGTCACAACCAATATCTCCTACGCTATCGGCGAAAGCGCTTCCTGGATGCCCAACAGCAAATGGTGCGTGTTGCTGATCAGTTGCGCGCTCGTGGCTGGGCTGGGCTGGGCTGGATTCCGCGGCCTGTCCCTAGGCAAATGGGTGCACAACATCGGTGCGCTCGCCATGTTTCTAGTGTACGGCGCCCTGGTTGCCTTGCCGTTCATTGGCTTGGCCCGCGGCGAACTGAAGCATTATCACCCGCTCCAGATCGCCGCCCCCACCATGTCGATTTTTTATTGCTTCAACATCTTTAGCAAACTCGCCGTCGGCGCGCTCAGCGGATTTGAGTACGTAGCCATTCTCGCCGGCGAAACACGTGCGCCCGCACGGGATATCGGCCGCTCCGTCATGATCGCGTCTCCCATCATCGCTCTGATGTTCATTTTCGGCACCAGTTCCGTCCTGGCCTTCATCGGAAACAATCCTATTGATCTCATCGGACCGGTACCGCAAACGTTGCGGCTCGGGCTCCGCTCCTTTCCCATTGCCGGCGTCATCGCTTCGATAGGCATTGTGCTGATGACGGTGCGAACGATTTCCTCAACCAGCGTTCATCTCACGGGTAGCTCGCGTCTACCGATGGTGGCAGGCTGGGACCGATTGCTGCCGATTTGGTTCTCGCGTTTGCATCCAAAATACAAGACGCCGGTCAACTCGATCATCTTTGTCACCGTCGTCACATTGGTCATCGCAATCTCCAGCCAGATTGGCGCCGGAATTCAGGAGGCATTTCAACTCGTCGATAATGCCGCGAATGTTTTCTACGGGATCGTCTATGTGATCCTCTTTGTCATCCCACTCGCAGGCGCTAGCGCGATCCGCTCCGGTGCGCCAATCTGGTTGCGGATCGCTGCACTCTGCGGCCTGGGTGTGTCCCTACTCGCGATTTTCTTCACCGTCTATCCGATCATTGATGTGCCCCGCCCGCTGATTTTCGCGGCGAAGGTTGCTGCCGTGACCGTGCTCGCCAACGCGATCGGCGCAGCGATTTTCATGGCGGCGGGCCACAAACGCGGTACCGACTAGGCAACTGCGCCTGTTTTCCCCAGCGGCGAAGATAACGCCAGTCCGATCCGGCGTCAGACGAATGGCCCGGGCCTAGGGATCTCGCAACCTGGGCAACTAATGCCACGCGCAATAACACCGCGTCGATGCGAGTTAGCGAGGTCCCTCACGCTCGCTCGGGATGACCCAAAGGAGCACTGAATGAATCAAATTCGGGAGCAGCTCTCGCTAATCCAGCGCAAGTAATCAGTTGAGCCTTCGACTATGTTCAGCTGAATGATTTCCGGGACGTCATACGGATGCAATTGGCGCAATCGTTTCGAAAACTCGTCGAAACGTGCTGCCGTCAATTTGAAGATCCCAAGTACTTCCGCGCCCTGTTCGACTTTGTCTTTCCAGAAATAGATCGACTCCACCCCTGGAATGATATTGGCGCACGCAACCAGTGCGTTCTCTACCAGTTCGCGTGAAATTTTTCGCGCCGTTTCCGGATCCGGAAAAGTGCTGAGGGCAACGATAACTTCTTGGCTCACGCCGCTACCGCCGCTGCTTGTCGGCAAATCCAGCCACCACCGAGAACGAGGTCATTATCGTAAAAGACGGCTGCCTGTCCGGGCGTGATCGCCTTTTGGGCTTCGTGTAATCGCACGCACAGGCGATTTCGGGAGAGTGGGGTCAGGGTTGCCGGTGTGCCGCGATGATTGTAACGAATCTTAATCGTCGCCTCGATTGGGTCATCCGCAGCGACACGACTCACCCAATTCACCCGATCAATCTCGAATTCCTCGACCAGGAGATCCTCGACGCTGCCGACAATGACGCGGTTTGTCTCCGGATCGAGATCAACGACATAGCGCGGTCGGGCCGAGCCTCCCGGCAGTCCCTTGCGCTGTCCAATGGTGAACATCTCAATTCCATCATGCCTTCCAAGGAACCTGCCATTGAGATCGTAAACGCCGCCTCGGTGAAACTCACTTTCCGGAAGATGCGAGCGGAGGAATGCTTTGTAGTCCTGCCCTGGCACGAAACAAATTTCTTGGCTGTCCGCCTTATCTGCGACTTTTAATCCTAGCTTCCGAGCGATAGCCCGGATTTCCGGCTTCGACATTTTACCGAGCGGCGTGAGCGCACGGCGCAGTTGTGGCTGCTGCAAACTAAACAAAAAATAGGATTGATCTTTGCGCTGGTCGATTCCCTTCCGAAGCACAGCGCGGTCGGCCTGATCTTCAATGATCGCGTAATGGCCAGTGGCGATAAAATCACAGTCGAGCGCTTCCGCTTTTCGCCAAAGATTGCCAAACTTCAATTTCTCATTGCACATCACGCACGGATTCGGCGTTCGACCAGCCTGGTATTCGCTCGAAAAATAATCGATCACCAGTTTTTCGAACTGATCGGCTTCATCGACGACGTAGTGCGGAATTCCGAGCGCGTGCGCCACACCGCGAGCGTCCGCCACCGCTTGTGGGCCGCAGCACTTGTCCTCCGCCCGAGTAATACAGTCCTGCGGCCAGACCTTCATCGTCACGCCAACAACGTCGTAGCCTTGTTCGCGCAACAAATGACCGGCGACACTGGAGTCCACGCCGCCGCTCATTCCCAGCAATACGCGCTGCTTTCTCGAAGTCATGGCCTCTTCTGTAGCGGCGCTCTTCCAGCGTCGCAAATATTTCTCATCCCTCGAGACGGCCACTCACTTTCGGCCGAATGCTGACGTGTTGGTTGTCGCGGAATGTGAACCTCCACGGCAAATGCGCTGAGACTCTGATGCCAATTCTTGGATCCGCCACGACTTGAACTGAATCAGTCGGTTTGCGAAAACAAAATCGCTCATTTGCGCAAAGATTCATTTCGTGATGACGGATCGTGATATCGAGCGCCTGTGTCAGTTTACCCGGACCGGAACAAAGTTGTCTCTCGTCGTCGATCCCACGGCGCCTTTTCATAAGCGCAATTCCGCGCGTTGGTTCCAGTGCTCTAATGAGCACGAACCCGTTCTCCTCTCCTTTGACCAGTACGTTCAACATCCAGTGAACGCCGTAATTCAAATAAATGTAAGCCGCACCGGCTTGATTGCGCTCGACAAAAGCGCGGGTGCTGGGCCGGACGAAGCAGTGACACGCTTCATCACCGATCGCGTTGTAGGCCTCGGTCTCAACGATCACTCCGCCGCATCGTCCCCAAATCAACTCGCTCCCCACCAACTCACGCGCGCAGCGCAACGGATCACGCCGAAAAAAATCCGCGCCAATCATTTCGCCCATTAGGGCTTGCTGCATAACCGGCACCTCAACTCTTCGGATTGTAGTGAATTGGCAGAGTAATCTCGCACGCCACTGGCTGGCCGTTGCGAAACGCAGGAATAAATTTTGCGTTCGCAATATCAGCAAGCGCGGCCTCGCCGAATCCGAGAAACGGCGGGTGTTCGGCCACGACCTT
>QHNU01000321.1:2806-3337 GCA_003218525.1 Verrucomicrobiota bacterium | reverse complement strand
AAAAGCAAGCCTATGAAATCCGTCACCGCTCGATCCCGATGCGGCGGTGGGCAAGCTGCTGGGATGCCAGCGCGACGAAGCACGGTAGAGGACGGCCGCATTCCGTAATTAACCGGATTGCTCCCGCCGTTACATTTTCGCAGGCTAACAATCGCAGTAGCGCACCTCGTCCGCCAAACCGAGGAACCCACTATGCCTGCACTGATTGATTTGTGGCTGATGCCAGCCCGTCTCTGGCTCGATCTCGTCGTCCCGCTTAGGCTCGTCCCGTCACTACTGATTTGATCCCGCTTGCCAAGGCGCGGTACATCCGGCGGAGGCGCAAGGTGCTAAGGTCGAAGCGCGGCGACTGACTCCAAAACCGGTTTGCTGATTTCATTACGTCAAACCGTCGGCTGATGGTCGGATGGGCGGCATGGGTGAAGTTCGTTTCGCGTGATGCCATCCGGGCACGGCCCCCGCCGCGTGGGGCATCCCTTGGGGGACGGGCGGGTGCCCTGCAGGCCGCTCTTGCAAGCGACCCAATCAAAC
>QHNU01000321.1:1923-2737 GCA_003218525.1 Verrucomicrobiota bacterium | reverse complement strand
ACCCTCGGTTGTTCCCGAGGACGATCATGATACCTACCTCGTCATCCAGGGCGGCTCGGCCTCTGGCGGCTTCAGGACCCAGATTTCGACACGGTCGTCACCGACCTTTTGGACGCGCATTACACCAATCCCGTTCGCGTTGTGGCCTTCAATGTCGCGAAGGGCTGGGCCCGCGATGTCTCGACCGAGCTGCCGCGACGCTGCGACCTGCAGATCGAGATGCACGAAGCCAGCCGCAAGGTTCGTTGACGTGCGTTGATCCAAGTGCGTTAACCCCATGGAGTGACAGCCATGGTGAAGAACATCGCAGCTCGATGTCATAGCGGTTTTGATTTTCATGGGCTTGCTTGCCTACGCCCAGAAACATGAATTGTGCTGGCTCGGGCGCATACTCCATACCATGAAGCCCTGCGGATCAGTCAGCTCTCCAATATGCGCTGGCTGCGCCGCTGAGTGCAAAAAAGGGACCATTAAACGCAATGACGACCGCTGCAGAATTCCTTGCGCGAAAACAGTTGCTGCTACAACGGCTACGGCAAGATGATCCCGGGCCGCACGAGCGCGACGAAATCGAGCGCCTTCTGGCAGAGATCGATGCTCCGTTAGATTTGCGACGAAGCGGGACCGAGACGGGATCAACCGATGAAAGACGCGTTCGATCTCTGGTGGGAATGGGCGGAAAAGCCCCTCGATTGCATGCTAACGATCCCGGCCGCGCTGCACGACGCGGTGGTGGCGCCTTCGCCGGAAGATCGGCGCGACCACGCCAAGCTCGACGAAGCGGCACGTCAAGCCGAACAGAACCGGGAACGTT
>QHNU01000321.1:0-1890 GCA_003218525.1 Verrucomicrobiota bacterium | reverse complement strand
TGGCTTGGAACCATTACGACGCTCGAACCTTGGAAATAGTCGGGTGCGCTCGCCGACCGGGTGCTGAGCGATCCGGAACGGTCCCGGCTCTCCCCCTTTGCCGGGGCCGTTTCTTTTTGCTCATTCGTTCCATGGCGCGAACATTTACCGACCAGCTGACTTAACTTTTGTTGGGTTTGTGAGATGACGCGAAATGGAACCCCACCGCCGAACCTCGGACAATAGCGAGATCGACCGCGAGATCAGCCGGTCGATCTGCGACGAAGTGGGCGAACGGCTGCGACAGGACCTTCGTCCCCAAGACTCGCATCTGTCGCCCTACCTTGACCGTCTAATTGATGAATTGCGCAAGCGCGACCGATGATCGCCTGAGGCTATTGCCATTTCGGGGTTGTAGTTCGCTGAACAATTACCCCGCGATACGGCCATCAAAAAGCTCTTATCGGAATCGCAAGGCCACACTTGATAGGCCAGTTCGCCGGGACGCCGCCTTTTCGAGCTATGCCTCGGCGGTCTGCGGCTCGATCCCAATACCCCCGCGGTTCAGGTGAGGCAGTCGAAGGATAGGACTTATGTCTTCCCGCGACAGGATACGATGCGCACCTCGCCGACATCGAGCGCTGGCTCGCGGCTGAGCCTCGTCTGACCGCGCTGGCCATCCTCGGTCGCCTCGCCGAGCGTTGCTCCGAACAGTTCGGGCCGCCGCAGCACACCATTGTGCAGCGCTCGCAGCACACCATCGTGCAGCGCCATCCTTCGGCGCCATATTCGACGTGCGAAAGTAACATCCTCAGGTGAGGCAATACGGGGGTCAAATTTGCAAGCCGATTGACAGTTGGAGAAAGAAAAAGAGCCGCCGAGAGTGACACTCAGGACCGCTCCAAGTAGATGGCTGGTCAGGTCAGCCCCCAGTCGTCCGCCTTTTGTGCGGTCGTAGCCGCGTTACTTAGGCAAGGAGATCGCGATTCGGGTGTGACCTACGCACCACATTCACAGGCTTTTGCGCGTATGCGCCACTGCGAGCTTTTGTAAGGGGTCGTTCCGTCACCCGGCGATATTCAGCGTCGTCCCAAAAACGAGATAGAATGACGTAGCCACGCGTTTCCGATTCGGAGAGGGCTATGACCGCACAACGACAAAGAACAGGTAACCGCCTGGGCATGGGTTCGAAGCAACGACCGGTCATGGGTAAATTGCCGGCTCGACGCTTTCCTATCCAAAGCGAAATTCAGAAATTAGAAAACGAACTGAACGCCTTTAACGAACGGATCACAGAGTTGGAGGATGAAGGCCACCAGAGTCATGCAATGGACGTTTTGAAGGCAAATGCATTGGATTTTGCACGTCGGATAGATGAGTTGCGCTGCGTATTAGTTGAATCCGCTTCAAAAGACGAGACTGCTCGCTAGGCCAGAAAGGCCCACTCGCGATAGACTTCTGTTGGTCGCGCGCTGAGAACGAGCCGCCATGACGTGTATCCGACGATCTATGATGCGGATACGCTCTTAGAGAACTCGCTCTCTCCACAACGCGCTTCGAACGAGGTTCCGTGAACCTGGCCGCTGATATGCTAATCGATAAAACGCCGTCCGCGTGGGCTTCGAAACTTCCAACAACTTGGCTACGTACGACTGTGCCTTCCTGCCCACGACGCGATCCATTCGCGTTCGCATGAGTGATAACTGGCTTCCGGTTTTGGGCGCTTTTCGGAACTAGCAAGATGTCCGGTTTGCTTCCGCGATGCTGATGAACAGATAACAAAAGTCTAATGATCCGAGTCGCGAGATCTTTGATAGCGCCAATCATCTTCCCGCGCTCGAAGTGCTGGGGGATGAACGGACCAACGTCGGACGCGACCTGATGTTTGAGTCGATCTTCGACGCGAAGGAA
>QHNU01000059.1 GCA_003218525.1 Verrucomicrobiota bacterium | reverse complement strand
TCGTGCTGTAAACAAGCGCTCGGCTCCTCTCTCGTTCGCCGGTGAGTAGATCAATCACGGTCGCGATCCGAGTTGTATATTGCATGTCGGCATCGCGGGCAGCCCGCTCGCCTTCGGTGCTCAGCAACCACGCCGGAGCAATGAATCCGATTGGCGACAAACGTGCTTCACGAAATTCGTTGCGCGCCCGAGTAATTCGGGCGAAGACCTCGTCATACTTCAGGTCAAAAAATTCGGCTTCGTCCTGAGTGTAAACGCGGGTGAGGAACTTCTCGCGCATTCCCTCGGATTCCCGTCGCGGACGGTCATGAAAATAGCCATGAATGACGATCTCGTGCCCGTCGGCTTCGAGTTCCCGCAGCCAGGAAGCGAAGTTCGCGTCATCGACAGATTTCCCCCGATGATGGTAATCCGGCACGACAAGTAAGGAGGTGACGCGGACGCCCGCCGTTCTCAGATCCGCCAGAATTTTTTCTATTGTCGGCTGGGTGATCGGAGTGACGTCGTGAATAGAAACCACGAGCGAGCCAATGGGTGACTCGGCCGCAGCGAGAATCGGTAGAAAGTCTGCGGCCACTCCATCGGTCATGAGCCAAATTTCTGCTTCGTGGGGCGCCCGAACAAGATGAAAATGGCGCGTTCGACAACCCGAATTCTTTGCCGCAAGATCGTGATAATGCCGTTTATTACGTTCGAGGGCTCGGAAGGCTGTGGAAAAACGACGCAAGTGAAGCGGCTCGTGATCCATCTGGAAAAGATCGGAGTCGTCCCCGAAGTTTTTCGTGAGCCGGGCGGGACGCTAATCGGCGAAGCGATCCGGCATTTGCTGCAACATTCCGAGGAAAACCATGCAATGACGCCGGAAGCGGAGCTTCTGTTATTTGAGGCCAGCCGCAGCCAGCTCGTCCGGGAAAAGATTGAGCCAGCGATCACGCGCGGTGATTGGGTCATTTGCGATCGTTTTTTCGACTCGACGAGTGTTTACCAGGGTGCGGCGCGCAAGCTCGACCCAGTGCTAGTCGAACGACTGAACACCTTTGTTGCCGGCGATTGTGTTCCTGACGTCACATTTGTCCTGGATGTTGATCGTGCGACGGCTCGATCACGTCTCGGCGGACGAAAGATCCGGGATCGAATGGAAGAACAACCGGAAGGTTTTTATGAGCGAGTGCGGGATGCATATCGTGAGCTGGCGCGACGCGATACCGGACGGGTAGTGTTGATCGATGGGGCGCGCCATGTCGATCAAATCGCGACTGAGATTTGGCGAATTGTGAGGCAACGGTTTGCTTTAGATTCCGAAATCCGAACTCGCCGTTCCGCGCGGTAAAATGGCGTTCTCTACCGACAGTGCTCTGCAACACCTGCAGCGCGCGCATAAACTAAATCGTTTGGCGCATGCCTATTTGATTTCCGGGCCGGTGGGGAGCGGAAAGTCAATCGTGGCGGCACGGTTCGCGGCAGCGTTAAACAAGACAACGCCCGGAGAAGTTCTCAGAGGGCAAGCGCCAGATATTTTCATTACCGAGCCGGCATCGCGCTCACGCCGTATCGTGGTGGAGCAGGTTCGCAATCTCGAGCGCTCGCTTCAACTGCACGCGTCTGATAATCGCACGAAGATCGGAATCATTCGGGATGCCGACCGGATGCAATCGCAAGCGGCGAACGCATTTCTGAAAACACTGGAGGAACCACCCCAGAATTCCCTCTTACTCTTATTAACGACGCTGCCGGAGGCGCTTCCGGAAACAATTCTGTCGCGCTGTTTGAATCTGGCATTGGAAATTCCGTCCGAAGTCGAGCGTTCGGCCGAAGAAAAAGAGCTTTTGCGATCACTCTCCGCGTTCACTGAGGAAAAGCGAAGTGGGATCGAAACGGCCTATTCCGTCGCCCAAGCTATTCAGCGCTTGCTGGATTCGATTCGAGAGAGGATCAAGACCGAGCATGCCGAGGCGTTGAAAGGGGAGGAGGCGCGTTATCGCAATACCACCGACGGGGCGTGGCTGGCCGAACGCGAAGATTACTACAAAGCGTTATCGGAAAGTGTGTATCGCGAAAGACGAAGCCGATTGATCGAGACGCTGTTTCTTTGGTGGGCCGATGTTTTACGCGTAAAGGTCGGCACGGGGGCTCACCATTTGACCGAATGTGAGAAGGCGACCACAAAAATCGCGCAGCGAATGACCACGCCTGAAGTGTTGAAGCGGATTCGGCGACTCGAGGAATTGCGCGACCACTTGAATACTACGGCGCAGGAAGCGCTCGTTCTCGAAGTCGCGTGCTTGAGTGTGTTCAGATAGCATCGGAATGCCGAAGCGTCCCATACTTTCCGTCGGTTTAATTGGAACGAAATTCATGGGAAAGGCGCATTCGAATGCGTGGCGGCAAGCGCCTCGCTTCTTTGATTTGCCGGCCGAGATCCGCATGGCAACGATCTGCGGCCGCGATCGCGCGGCCACCAGCCGCGCCGCCAGCAAGCTTGGATGGGAAAGTTCGACCACTGACTGGCGCACGGTCATAACCGATCCGGGAATCGATATCGTCGATATTTGCACACCGAATGATTTTCACGCTGAGATCGCGATTGCCGCCGCGCGCGCGGGCAAAGCGGTCCTATGCGAAAAGCCGCTGGCGCGCGATGGGCGCGAAGCAGCGCAAATGGTCGAGGCCGTAAGACGCGCGCGCGTGGTCAACATGGTTTGCCATAACTACCGGCGCGTTCCTGCCATTGCCCTCGCCAAGCAAATGATCGAAGCCGGCGAGCTGGGCGATCGGATTTATCATTTTTACGCTCGTTATGCGCAGGACTGGATTGGCAACGAAAAGTTTCCGCTGGTCTGGCGATTGCAATCACGTTTCGCCGGTTCCGGCGCGCTCGGCGACATTGGTTCGCACGTGATTGATCTCGCTCGATATCTGGTTGATGAAATCGATGAGGTCTCCGCCATGAGCGAGACTTTTGTTAAGAGACGCCCGCTCAAAACAAACAAAGACATTCGGGCCAGAGTCGATGTTGATGACGCGGTGACGGTAATTGGGAGATTCCGGAACGGGACGCTCTTAAATTTCGAGGCCACGCGATTCGCACATGGCTGTAAGAATCAACTCAGCTTTGAGATTAACGGCGGCAGAGGCTCACTCATTTTTAACTTAGAAGAAATGAACCGCCTGCGATTTTTTAGCGCCACCGACCCGATCGGCCGTCAAGGATTTCGCGACATTCTTGTTACTGAACCGACCCATCCGTACGTTGCGCGTTGGTGGCCGCCCGGCCATCTGGTCGGCTATGAACACACATTCGTGCATACGATCGCCGATTTCGTGGATGCGGTTGCCGCGAAAAAAAGCGTGAGACCGAATTTTAGTGACGGTCTACGGAATCAGCGAGTAATGGACGCGATCATGCGCAGCACCCGTCGGCGCTGTTGGATCAAATTATAAGCGCGATTCAGGCCGCCAACCATGCCTTGCATTCCTTAAGCCGCTTTTCGAGAAAAGCTCGTTCGGAATTTGAGCCGGTCAATTCGCGAGCGCGTTGGAATTCCCGTGTCGCAAACTCGAGATCGTTCAGCTCGAGATGAATTTGCGCCACGACCGCATGAAAAAGATAGTAGTTTTCCAGCATGCGTTTTTCAGGAATTGCGTCGATTGCGGCCGAAGCAGCGGCCGGGCCATGAACATGTGAAACCGCGACGGCTCGGTTGAGCGCAATGACGGGAGAGCGATTGATTTCGATCAGCAAATCGTAGAGGCAGAGGATGCGAGTCCAATCTGTGCCTTGGTAGCTCCCGGCGGTGCAATGACATGAAGCAATACCGGCTTGGAGATGAAATTCGCTAATCTCTTCTCCGGCGGCGGACAAATTTAAATGGATAAGACCACGCGCAATCATCATTTTGTCTCAGAGGGATCGATCTTGCTGGGCCAGTAATAAAATATTGCCCGCTGTATCCGCCCGAGACGAAAGACGCGCCGCGTTAAATAGCATTAGCGCAAGAAGAGCGTGCGTTTTGGGCTGATTTCCGGAAGGATGTTGAACGAGCAAGGTGATCAATCGAATTGCTTCCTGACAAAGCTCCTTTCGGACCAATTCGTCGCCGTGCGATGCTTTATAACCCTCGTTAAAGAGCAGATAGAGCGCCTGCAAAACAGCGTCAAACCGTTGCGACAGTTCTTTGCCAGCGGGAATTTCGAAGATGATTGCTGCCTCGCGAATCGTCCGCCGCGCACGGACTAGGCGTTTGGCCACGGCCGGACTTGAAATCAGGAATGCAGCCGCGATCTCCTGCTCACCAAAACCGCAGAGCGTCTTCAAGGTCAGCGCCACTTGAGCTTCTTGCGGCAAGGCTGAATGACAACAGGCGAACATCATTTGCAATTGATTGTCGCGGATCTCGTCATCGAAATAGGTCCGGTCGGATTGCGGCCCACGGTCTGCTCGACTCTCGAGCAGCAGTGCGATCTCGTTCTCCTTGGTGCGAAAATTCTGAGCGCGTCGGACGACATCGAGCGCGTAATTGCGCGCTACTTGCGTGAGCCAGGCCGAAGGATTTTGCGGAATTCCAGCGAAGGGCCAGTTCCGCATTGCTTTGAGAAGTGCATCCTGCACTGCGTCCTCGGCGAGCTGCAGATTTTCAAGCCCTAGAGTGTGGGTCAAGCTGGAGACCATCTTTCCCGCTTCGTGGCGGAAAAGATGGTCTACCAGATGGCTTACTACCGCCTCTGAGTTAGGTTCGACTTTCGAACTTGACTCCACGGTCACGACCGCGAATTACAGGCCTTCCATTTGTTGGATGACCCGAACTTCGACGGTGCCATTTTGTTCCAGAGCTGGGCATCCTTTGGCTAGTTCGACCGCACTTTGGAGGTCTCGCGCCGAGAGAAGAATGTAGCCGCCAACTTCCTCTTTTCCTTCGAGAAAGGGGCCGTCGGTGACGGTTTGGCCTTTCTTGCCCGCCAGCACTTTTCCTCCGTCCTGGAGGGGGTGTCCGCCTTTAAAATGGCCTTTACTTTTGAGGTTGTTAATCCAGGCAAACCAAGCGTCCATATTGCCTTGCATTTGCTCGGGCGACATTTGTTTCGGATCAGCGCCTCCGCGGAAGATGTAGAGGAATTCGTTTGATTGTTCTTTCATGTTAATCTCTCCAGTTAGTGATTGCCTTCATACCATCAGAACGAACGGAATGGGCGAGTTCAGGACAAGAAAACGGGTAGATAGAGATTTGACCATTCTGGCTGTGGCGCGGATGTAATCGGTGCTTGAGGGAAACCAACTACTGAGAGTCGGACAATGCAACACCCCCTTAGTTCACGATGAGATTTGAAAATCAAGTAGCGATCGTCACAGGAGCTGGGCGGGGAATTGGGCAGGCGATCGCGCTGCGACTGGCAAACGAAGGTGCACGCGTGGCGTCGGTCAGCCGGACGGAAGCAAATGCCCGAAAGACTGCGGATGAAATCAATCGCTTACGGGCTGATTGTGCAAAGCCATACTGCGTCGACATCACCGATCATGCCGCGGTACAAGAGGTTGGTGAGCGCATTTTGCAAGAATTTGGGCGCGCCGATATTCTCGTAAACAATGCGGGTATCAGGCGCGACACCCTGAGCATGCGAATGTCGCCGGAAGATTGGGACATCGTGCTGAATACGAACTTGAAGGGCGCGTTCAATTTCGCCCAGGCCATACAGCGGGCGATGGTCAAACAACGCAGCGGCCGCATCATTAACATCAGTTCCGTCATTGGGCTGATCGGCAACGCGGGGCAAACCAACTATGCCGCGAGTAAAGCTGGACTGATTGGTTTTACCAAGTCGCTGGCGCGCGAGCTTGCCGGCCGCAACATCACGGTCAATGCGATTGCGCCAGGCTACGTCGCGACCGACATGACGAACTCTTTGCCGGAGGAGATCCGAAAATCGCTTCAGGAACGTATTCCCTTGAAGCGGGTTGCAACTGGCGAGGACATTGCCGGCGCGGTAGCATTTTTGGCGTCAGCGGACGCCAGCTACATCACCGGACAAGTCCTATGCGTTGATGGTGGAATTGTGATGTGATTATCACAGTCTCGGCCGAGAACAGACCGCCGCGGTAGCTGTTTTAAGCGGGTTGCGTGCGCAACATGATAGTAATGCGTCCCTCAGCCAACGAAATATCACCGGCGGAGACGTGACATTCGTAAATTGTATTGCCCGCATCGCCAAACAAACGTCGTGCCTGAACCTGAAGCGGCGAGGTGACATCATCCAGACGCGTGGCATACAAATAGACGTCACGTAACGCGGCCAGATAACTCGGCGGGGCAGTCGCCCCGGCCGACCGTGCGCGCAATCCGCCGTGCACCGCCGCCGCTTGGGCTCCATATTCGACAGCATGCATGGCGGACAGACGCCCGTCGCGCCGCAACGGATTGGCCGGATCGCGGTGGGTTTCACTAACACATACGATTGATTCGTCGTCCCAGCTAAGCACCCGATCCAAGAGACACATCAATCCAGCATGCGGAATGAGCGTGCGGATCTCCGCCTTCTCAATGGAAGTGTTCACGTTTTGTTAGCTCCTGCGAGCGTTCATTTATCCCAAAACGGGTAGAAATTAAACCAGTTGTAAGGGGCAAGACGGGTGTAATGCTCGAGCCGGTCGACGTAGCGTTGAGTCCAATTCTGAATATCCTCCGCGCGTCGGTCGCGATTTAAGGTCACTTCCTCGAGCAGTTTTTCGAAATGAATTTCGTAGCGGTTACCGCCACGGTATAGGCCGAAAAAGAGGATAATTGGGCAACGCATAACCGCCGCAAGAAGGATCGGTCCCGCCGGAAATGTCGCCGGCGCGCCTAAGAATTGGCAGTGTGTGGTTTTGGCGTCGCTGGTAATTCGGTCGCCCAACATGCCAATCAGAAACCCCCCTTCTAGACTCTCTTTCACCCTGAGTAGAGTGTCGGGTCGATCGGGGGCGATGACGGTACGGGCAATCTCCGGGTTAAGCGCATCAAGAAAGCGCGTAATGTTCTCGTTATGCGCGCTGTCCATCAGGACTTTGAGCGAGAAATCCTGCTGGGTTACGCCAAGCGTGCGCAACACTTCAAAACTGCCCAGATGAGAGCCCAACAGAACGCAACCCTTACCGCTTTCAACCTGTCGGTGCAGGATTTCCTTTTGGTGAAGCGTCACGTCGAAGTATTGAAACTCGCCCCTCAGCAGATAGACGCGGTCCAATATCGTGGCGGCGAAACAATAAAAATGGCGGAACACATGCCGCCAATGGGCGGGACGACCGCGCACCCGCTTGAGGTACTGATAGGATACTCGGCGGGCTGCGTGTGCGCTGAGGAGGAAATAAAAGGCGATCGGATAAAGCAGCAATCTCGCCGCCGAACGTCCGATGCGGACTGCGATCCAATGGATTAGTGGGAGCATGGCGGGGGTGCCGCGCTCCGGCAACTCCATCCATCGCGGAGCGAACGACGCCTTGCTTAACGCCGCCGTACCGTCTTTTTCCTCACTCAATCTGTGCATTTATTGTGGCCGGACGGCATCCGGAGATGGCACCAGTAAAAAAATGCGGATAGATGTCACGAATTCGATCGATATCGGGCGTAACTTCGACCCGCTCAAACCCAGCGCGCGTGAACGCGCGACGCCAATGATCGGTGTTTAAGAAGCCTGAGTTGGGACGGATCTTCGGATCGGTAATCACGTCGGTAAAGCTGTCCAGGATCTGGAACATCAGTTCCGCATAGATCGGTTGATCAACATAGGGTCGGACACACTCGCCGATCACTAGCCAACCATCGTCGGCCAAAGCATCCCGAGCTTGACCCAGGCTGAATAACAGATCCTTCGCCACATGCAGGACATTAACGCCATATATAAGATCGAACTCGTCACCGGCGATGACTTGATTTCTCCATGGCAAATTGATGTCGAGCGCCTGCCACTCGAGTGGAACATCGGGAAATTGCTTCGATAATTCGCGCTGACCGCGTCGCCTGAAAAAGGCGTTCGGCTCGGTAATGAGATAACGTTTAATGTTCGTCAGCAACCCTTGTTCATCAAACCAGCGCAATAGGATTCCACTGGCGCTGCCGGCACCAGCGCCAACTTCTAAAATTCGCAGTCTCGGTCGACTACTCAGACGGTGGGCCGCGAACACGACACCGGGCCAATTATTCACTGCGTAAGTCAGATTATCATTATGAAAGTAGTTCAACCAGAGTGGTATCGTTTCCGTTCCGAACAGCTCCTGTTCTCCGCTCTTTTCGCCGCGTGCTACCGCCGGGTAAACGCTTGCTGCCTTGTCTAACAAGGCAAACGTTGGAGAGTTGCCGGGATCAATTTCGAGGCCGATTCCCCGCAGACGCGCAAGATCGGGTAGCCAGGGCACGCGTCGAAGACGATAAGAGCGGTTGTTGCGTGTCGTTCGCGCCTCCACACAACCGGTCTCGATGACCCGTTCCACCAGCCAGGTTACGGCGGAACGGAAACGGGATTGGAACGAGAGCGCCTGACAAAGCTCGTGCGCCGATCGCCAGTCGTGGAGTTGATCAATAACATCTAATCGACCGAGCAAATCGATACTTAAATCAATGCTATATCGCTCCATCAGTTCGACGCTCTGGTACAAGCGTTCGCTGAACAGCAATGGCGGGTAATCCTTCAGCCAATCGGCCAGACGTGGATCGCGTGGTTGTGGATTAAACGCAGGCGCCTCGGCTGGTCCCAGGTCCATTATATCAGGTAAGGCTGCAATTGATCTCAAGCCGGCCTTCGACAATGATCCGGCCTTCTACCCGGCAAGAGAAATCAACCGCCTTCTTGCTGCCCACAGCCGTGGCAAGACAAATAGTGAACGGTTGCCCAGGCCGGAGAGGCTGAACAAACTTGACTACGCGTATTCCCAAAAGCTGACTACCTTTTTGCCATTCGGCCAAAGCGGCCGCGATTTCATCCAGGATCACTACTCCCGGGACAATTGGCGCGCCCGGAAAATGTCCATCCAAGCTAGGATGATCGGCGGGAATCGTTCGGTAGGCTTCGAAATTCATTAATTGCATTTCCAATCCTGCCGCATTTCGAGCAATTTGGCGCGACGAACTCGCTCGACAGAGTCGCCTGGTAATTGGCGAAACCTAAGCAGCGCGCTCGGTTTCCTCGATTTCTAAAGGCGGGATGAGGCCAAATCGTTTGCAATAATCTCCAAACAGTTCCGCTTCCGGAGCTTTGTCCAGGCCAAACTGCCCGGGATGATATCGATGAAAACCGTGCTGATCGCGTGGTTGATTGGCCAGGGCAATGCGCATGCGCCGTTCCGCCTCGAGCGAAAGCGACCAGCCAAAATAGCGATAGACCCGACGAATGGCGGCGATCGGATCCCGGCGAATATCTGAATACCGCACATCGCAAATTCGTCCGCTGAGCAACCGGTCGCGTTCGTGCAAAAAAACCAGCAGGGCTTCGGACCAGTAACGAACGGCATCCCGTCCGATTTGAAGCGGGTCGACGTACTCGCTGAACACGCGGCGCAGAATCGCAATCAGGCTGGAAACCGAGGTTATGGCCTGGAGAGGATCCCGATGCGTTTGGACGAAACGAGCATCTGGATAAACCGAGAGGAGCGTGGGCAATGCCGACATATGAGCAGGCGCTTTCAAAATCCAGCGCCGGGCGCGTTGCCTCTTCTGTAGATGCTGCAGAAAACGTCGATGATAGCGGTAGGCCGGCAGGAGATTTTGATTAAGAAACCAGGTCCGATACGACGGCACGTAATACATGGTGTCGAATTGATCACTCAAAAAGGTGGGACTCATCAGGCTGACGCACTCCTGCGGCAGTTTCGCGCCGATTGCATGCACGCATTGGAAGGTCGGCGCCAGCCATTGCAAATAAGACAGCTTTTTTTCGGCGCGTCGGATCCGGGCGTCTTCGTTCTCAGAGCTTGGCGGTGACGGCTCCATGACTTCCCAAGTCAAGGGCGCGCGATGGTTCGGGTCACACGCGAGCAAAGTATGCAAAAGCGTGGTTCCGCTGCGTGGCAAACCAACGATGAACAGCGGTTCTGGAATCGGCTGCCGCGAAATTTTCGGAAACGCTTTGCGATCCCGCTGCATGAGCAGGCGATTGCACAAGGTGCGAAACAGATCCGAGCGGAGGGCGAATCTTCCGATCAAGTTCAGCCGCGCTTCACGCAGGCAGGATTTAACCAGTCGTGAGAGCGGTTCCCGAAAATCATCTTCACCAAAGTCGTCGCACTCGGAGTGCCGTTCCGCTGCTGCGATTAAATCCTCGGCCCGAATTTGACCGGGCGTAATACCAGTTTGGCCAATCCAAGCCCCGTAGTGGTTGATAAATCGCGCCGGCAAAGGGGAGCGAGTTTGGTCAAAGGTCGTTTGCATGTCGCGCGAACATGTTTGCTTCCTGCCGTCACGAAGCAAGTCTCAACAGCCATGTCGGTCAAAATATTACAATTAACCCTCGGTTGCGAAGAGCCGGCAAAGGCTTCATCATCAGCCATGGAAACGAAGAAAGCGACTTTTGGAGCCGGATGTTTTTGGGGCGTGGAAGAGACCTTCCGCCGGTTGAAAGGCGTCCTAAGCACCGCGGTTGGTTACGCCGGCGGAACGACTGAGAATCCGACTTACGAAGATGTTTGCACGAACCGGACCGGGCACGCCGAGGTCCTAGAGGTGCAATATGATCCGGCAAGGATTTCGTATCGTGATCTGCTCGATGTTTTTTGGGCCAATCACGATCCGACGACACCGAATCGCCAAGGACCTGATGTCGGGACCCAATACCGTTCGGTAATTTTCTATCATTCGCCGGAACAGAAAACGGAAGCGGAAAACTCGAAGAAGAACCTGGAAAAAACGGGCAAGTTCAGGCGGCCAATTGTGACACAAATCGAACGCGCACCGGACTTTTTCCGCGCCGAAGAATATCATCAGCGGTATCTCGAGAAGCGCGGAGCTTCTCACTGCGCCGTTAGATGAAGCGCGAAGTCGTTCGCACGCGCAGCTTCGCGAACGATGCGACGAATTTTATTGTTGAGAAGACAGGGGTGGCCCTGGCTGAACGCGATGAGTTCCGGATCGCGCTCTCCGGCGGGAACACGCCGCGTGCCGTCTACCATGAACTAGCAAAACGCAAGCTGCCCTGGGACAAAACATTGATCACCTTTGGTGATGAAAGGTGTGTGCCGCCCCAAGATGCGGAAAGTAATTTTAAGATGGCGAACGAAACGCTTTTGAAACCGGCCGGCGTTCCTGTTTCATCGGTCTTACGAATGCGCGGCGAAATCGTGCCGTCCGACGCAGCCAGCAAATATCAAGCACAGCTCGACGCCCTGGCGGCGGAGCGTGGTGAACCAATCTACCAACATGACCTGATTTTGCTCGGGCTCGGAGATGATGGACACACCGCTTCCCTTTTCCCCGGAACTGCTGCGCTCGAGGAAACGAGCCGGCGTATAGTTGCGAACTACATCCCGAAATTCGAATCCTGGCGGTTGACGTTTACGTTTCCGCTCATTTTTGCCGCCCGAGCGGTTTGTTTTCTCGTTGGTGCGAACAAGGATCCGAAGCTAATCGAGCGTATTTTTTCCGGAGACGAGAGTTTGCCAGCCGCTCGCGTTGACAAAAACGCTCGAGCAGCGACGTGGATTCTAGCCGAACCAACTTGAGGCAGCAGAAAGTTATCAAAGAATCGGCGCGACTCGCCACCGATCAGTATTCTTCGCCTTCGTCCTTGTTAGGGGGACCGACACGGTCTTCGATCCCATAAACGTGGAACATCACGCCGAGCCAGTAGAGCGGAAGAAGTAGCACGGCGAATCCCGCAGTCGCAGTAGCGGCGAGCAATGCCAGCCCGACGGCCATCGGCGTGGCGACAAACATGAGGAGCATGCCGATCAGCTTGTGCCCTTTATAAATATGGCCGAGACCGGGAATGATGCTGAGTAAAACAGCAAACGCGTCGCTCGCTTTTCCTTCCGCTGTTTCGCGTTCGGCGCGGGTCCAATCGCAGTGATCGCATTCGACCGCATCCTTCGGCAATGAATGTCCGCACAAAGGGCACGGCATCGTGTTCGCGGGTGCCTGCGTTGAGGGCGCGTCGGTGTATTCCATTCGATAACCCTTAGGCAAATTCCCTGTCCGCGCAGAGCTCGTCAAGCAAACTTCATCACCGACCGGGCACTGCTGGAGAGGAGACGGGATCGCCTGTTCAAAAACCGAATCGTTCTTCCGTTTGATTTCTCTTCTAATGAAGCCTGATTGGTGGCGCGCTGCTGCGGTTGCGCAGGGCCGATAACTCAGAAATGAGCGCGACTACAGATATTGCCGAATATGCCGATGAATACCTCCGCATCAGCCAGATTGAGGATTGGCCCAATGCGCTCAACGGATTGCAGTTGGAGAATTCCGGGACGGTGACAAAAATTGCCGCCGCGGTAGACGTTTCTACGCGCGCTCTCGAAGCTGCGGCCGAGGCCGGGGCCAATTTGCTCATTGTGCATCACGGAATGTTTTGGCCGGGTTTGCGGCCGGTGACGAAGGGACTGCATCGGCAACTTAAAACCGCGTTCGATCATGACATCGCCATTTACAGCGCACATCTTCCGCTCGATTTGCATCCTGAAGTTGGCAACAACATCCTGCTCATCCGAGCCCTGGGAATTGAAGATTCCGAGCCGTTCTTTCAGGAAAAAGGATCTCTCCTGGGTAGAAGAGCGGCGGTGAACATTCTTGCAAGCGAGGTTGCAGTTCGGTTGGAAAGAGTTGTGGGTGGACCAGTGAAACAAATCGCCGTTGGACCGAAAGTTGCCGGGCGTCTTGGCGTGATTACCGGTGCTGCAGGCAGCGAGATCGAGGGCGTCGCAGCGGAAGGAATCGAGACGTTTATCACCGGCGAAGCACCGCACTGGGCTGCCGTCGCCGCAGAAGAACTTGGGATTAATCTGTTACTCGGCGGGCATTACGCCACGGAAACCTTTGGGGTGAAAGCACTGGCCGCGCGTTTGTCTAAACGATTTAAGATTTCATACACCTTTATCGACTGTCCAACTGGATTGTGATGACCCTGTCCGGTGCGCGCCGAATGGATTCGACAGTGCGAAGGTCAGTTTTGAATGCGAAGACTCGCCGGGGACGCACTCGATATTTTGGAATCCTTTTTAGCCTTCTCACAACTGTGCCGATCCCCCTGTTTGCTGCCGCCAGTAAGGCTCGGCCAATGCAGTTACCCGGATACAAAGTCGTCCCGGTGCATTACGGGCCTTTGAACAAAATGATAATATCCGCCAACATTAACGGGCATCCGGCAAATTTGATGGTCGACACCGGGGCCGATCAGATAATTATGGACGCGAGCGCGGCCGCGTCATTTGACGTGAGGCCGTCGCAACGTGGCCTGCGCTATATCCGGTTCACGGAAATTAATGGACAGATACTTCCCGTGGGTTTCGCGCAAAGCCTCACAGCCGGCACCATGAATTTTGGCAGCAGCCTCGTAGCGCTGCGTAACTCAAGCATAAGTGGTCACTTTTCAAACCGCGTGGAAGCCGGAAATCCTGATGTGGATGGCTTTCTTGGCTTGGACATCCTAATACGTCACAAAGCGGTAATTAACTGCTGGACAAAATTGATTTTCTTTAAAGTCGATCGATCTCGTCCTCTGCAACTCGCCTCGATTGCTCTGTCGGAGAAATTTACGAAGATCCCGCTGCGCCGTGAGAAAAATGGCGCGCTTACGGTACCCTGTTCGATTCACCGGCAAGCCGGTCGTCTGCTCGTTGATACGGGTGCGTTTGTTACGGTGTTCGACGAAGGCCTGTTGAAATCGTTTGGGATTGCATTGCAGCCAACACGGGTCTCTGCGCATTTCACTAGCGGTGTGGCGCGGAAAATTAGTGCCGGACAGATCAACGACCTCACGATCGGTAATTTTAGAGTACCACCTG
>QHNU01000222.1 GCA_003218525.1 Verrucomicrobiota bacterium | reverse complement strand
CACCGCACTCGGATATGGATTTGAATCTTCCAATTGCTGAAGGTTTGAGATGCTTGCCAGGTACTGTTCTTTTTCGGCCTCGAACTTGCCTTTCGTCATCCAAAGCAAACCCAGGACGATTAACAGCGCGATCGTGGTCGCGAGAGTGATTGCGCCCCAAACTGGATTAGCGCGGAACCAATTCATGGCAACGGAAGCGGTTGCTTCAAATCGAGCCGGAGCTCGTAAGGAAACGCCCACTCGGCATTGTTTGGCATTGTTGGTTTGATGACCCGGGCTTGATGGTGCGGATCGAGCTTGAAAAAGCCGGAGCGGACAAGATTGTGGAAATAATCGACCACGACCTCCTGCTGCCGCGGATTGCTGAGATACAAACCACGCACGAATAATCCGTTGATGGCTCCGCCGGATGACGAACGTGGTCGTCCGGGCGCTTGCGCCGTTTGTTCACCCTCACTCGTAATTTGCGCTGCGTCGGGCGCGACTGGTCTGCCCGCCGACAAAGGAAACAATTCTGTGATCCAGATGTTTTCCCGGGGCAGGCGCGAATTCAGATCTTCAAGCAGCTGGGGCCAGAAACTGCGCGCACTGACCGCGTCCACCAGAGGCATCGCCACTTGATCGAGGGCGCCTGCATCTTTGCGGATGGCATCCAGCTGTGTTTGGACACGGCGGAGCGCCTGGACCTTTTGATCGAGGCCCAGTCTGCTTGTGCGCAAGGCAGTGGCACCCCGAGTGTAATATGCGCTCCAGCCCAGCAGGGCGAGAATGAGACATGCAGCCGCGGCGACCAAAAATGGCCGTCGCCGCTGCGCTTCGTGCACGCGGACGACACTAGGCGGCCGCAGATTTAGTTCCATTGGGCAACGCGTGAATGCACGCAAGGCGAGTCCAACGTTTTCTCCAAGCAGATGGGCAGACGCGGTGGCATCTTGCGCCTTGGGTGAAAGGGCGATCCTCTGCAACGGATTAAAAAATTCAATCGGGAGTTGAAGTTTGCTGGCAAAGAAGTCGCGCACGTTCGGAGTGCCTGAAGTGCCACCGCAAAGATAAATTCTCGATGGCGCGATACCGGCCTGCTGCGATCGGTAATGACTGATCGAGCGCATGATTTCGGCATGCAAACGGGTCATCGTGCTAAGAATCGTCTTCAATATCGGATCGATGTTCGCCGCTGACACCTCCCCCGTTGGGCCGATCAAACTGACGAATTTGCTCTCTTTCTTGCGCGCTTCAGCGCGGCTGAACGACTCATTCAACTCTTTAGCCAAGGCGGAAGTGATTGAGCTGCCGCCGATTGGCACATTGCGGGTGAAAATCTTGTCCTGCTCGATGAATATCAGGTTGGTCGTGCGGGCGCCGATATCGATCAGGAGTGAGCAACCCTCGATTTCATCGTAGTTATAACGGAAGGCGTTGGCCAAAGCCATCGTCGCTACATCAATGATGACTGGGCGTAAGCCAGCCGCTTCGACTGCGCCGTTCAGAGCTTCCAGCAGATCGGATTTGATGGCGACAAGCACCACTTGCAGTTGTTCATCCGTCCCACTGCCAACGAGTTGGTAATCCCAGACTACTTCACTAATCGGAAACGGGACGTTTTGCTGCGCCTCAAACGCGATAATGCGTTCGATCTTTTCCTCCTCGACAGCGGGCAATTTGACGAAACGGGTAAAGACTGACTGACTCGGCACCGCGTAATTCACTCTCGCACTTTTGATCCCGAGCTCGGCCAATATCTCCCTAAGTGCATCGGTGGTTTGGCCGAGACGAAGCGGATCGATTGGATTCTCGGACATCACATCGCGCACGCGATAACAGTGCAAGATCAGTCCGGCCTTTCCTTTCCGACGAAATTCAGCGAGCGAGATCGTTTGCGACCCCAGGTTTATAGTGACGATGCGAGCGAGCCCAGCCATCAAATTAGCGCGCCGTTTTAACCTGGAGATAGCGATCCCAATACAATGGCGCAAAAGGTGTCTCATTCTTATTCAAAGTGAGACCCGCGATTTGGGGCATCGCCGCGTACCATTGCACCGGAGCCCGCGTCAGAGTCATCTCATCCTTAATCCCCCGTTGCTGCAGGAGTTGCACGGTGATGTTTTGCAACGCCGCGTTTGTGACTGTTCGGCCCAGCATCAAACGCTGGAGGGTTTTGGGCGTGACATAAATGACGGAGCGATTTTCCCGACCAGCCGGAATATTGGTATGGGTGACCTCGCCGGTGAGCAATTTGCCATTAAACAAAATGAAATATTTTACCGTTAGCTCGTCGGAGAATTCGGGCGCGGCCGCCAATGTCACCTCGACTTCCAGCCAGCGCTCACGCAAATCAGCAACATATTGTTGCGCTCCAGTGTAGGTAAACTGGGGTGATGAAATGAAATTTGGCGCAATTCTGAGCAGCTGAAAATCCCGCGTCTGCCCAAAGGCGGAGATCGACCCCCAGACCAGGGTAATGGCTACGATTCCTTTCATTTGGTCGCTCCGTTCACCAATTCAATGTGCTCTTTGAAGTACTCGATCGTTTTGCGAATTCCGTCGTCGAAATCCACTTTCGGTTCCCAGCCGAGCACTTTTCTCGCCCGGCCGATGTCCGGCTGCCGCACTTTCGGATCGTCCACCGGTAATGGTTTGTATTCGATCGAAGATTTCGTGCCGGTGATACGCTGGATCTCTTCCGCGAACTGCTGAATCGTCATTTCGCACGGGTTGCCCAGATTCACCGGCTCGTGAAAATCGCTCGTCGCCAGGCGGAATATTCCGTCAATCAAATCGCTCACGTAGCAGAACGACCGAGTCTGAGTGCCATCTCCGAAAATCGTGAGCGGCTTACCGGTAAGCGCCTGGCCGATGATCGCCGGCACTACCCGGCCATCGCGCAAACGCATGCGGGGCCCATAGGTATTGAAGATGCGTACAATCTTGGTATCGAGATTGTGGAAGCGGTGATAGGCCATCGTCATTGCCTCGGCGAAACGTTTGGCTTCGTCGTAAACGCCGCGCGGGCCGATCGGGTTCACGTTGCCCCAGTAATCTTCCGGCTGCGGGTGAACGAGCGGATCGCCATAGCATTCACTGGTCGAAGCCAGAATGAAGGTCGCTTGCTTGTGTTTGGCCAGGCCCAGCGCGTTGTGAGTCCCGAGTGCGCCGACTTTCAATGTCGGGATGGGCAGTTCGAGATAATCGATTGGGCTTGCCGGCGATGCGAAATGGAAAACGAAATCAATTTTTGAGTCGGGCAGGAAAATGAAATTAGAGACATTATGTCGAATGAAATGGTAGTCGGGATTGCCGGCCAGATGCCCGATGTTGGCTTGATTGCCAGTTATCAGATTATCGATGGCAATGACGCGGTGACCTTCCGCGAGCAAACGATCGGTCAAGTGCGATCCGAGAAATCCCGCGCCCCCGGTTACGACTGAAACGAGCTTCGGGCGGGCGGGCATTTAGAGGGCTTTGTAAGGGTACGCGACCCTGTTTGCCAGTGATTTTCGCGCTAGACGGAATGCCGCTCACCGTCGGGTCATCCCGGACTCAAGTGAGGAGTCTCTTATCTGCTCACACAATTTTGAATAACTCGCGAGAATCCCGTCGCCTCTGCGCCTTGGATGGGACTGCTGCGCTCGCAAATTGATGGAATCGTGGAAACGCGTGCGATTTGCCCACTTTTTGGACGCGATGGGCCGAGAAATCCTCAGAACGGCATAAGAATCGCTCTGTTCTAGACCGACTCTAGATGAAAACGCCACCAGCCCGCTCATCCGCACAGCCGAACACCGACTGGTTGCGTAACTGCGGGTTCCAATCCCGTCACGACCCCGTCATTCACGGTGTCGCCCCCGGCATCCTGAGCCAAAACATTGAAAAACCGGCAAAGAACATACTTTCCAGCTTCCCGCCTATCGCAGAAACAGAGACGAGCAAATTGCCGGGCCGGCAAATTTTTCCCTTAGCCGAGTTCAAGGCGCAACCGGAACCGCGTTCCAAGGCGAACCGGCCACCCGCGGTCGCCAAAGACCTACTTTCCGAAGTGCACTCGTTGCGACAGCTGTCGGCCGGCGTCTACTGTCCCGAAACGAACCGCGATTGCATCCCTGAAGTGGTCATTTTCGGACTTATTACGTTGCTCGGCATGGCTTGGCCGATCCTGTCGATGATCCACGCGATGGGACATCACTAAGACGCGGCTGGTTAACTCGGCTCCGCCTCCGACGTTGTTCTACCAGAGGCGTTTACCCGGAAGAGTCGCTTTCGGTTTGCCTTCGTCATCGAAGAACACGAGCGTCGCACCCTTTTCATCGCTGGTTGCAATCTCCGCCAGGGGCCGGCCATTGGCATCGGCGACGATGATCGTACCGCCCTCATCCTTTCCGACCAGCAAGGCGTTTGGTTGTCCTGCGGAGTTTTGCGCGCTCACAATTCCGCCAAGCTCAGTCGCCTTCATACCGGCGCGCGGCTTCCCCTCAGGCGACGCCACATAAATTTCGCCGCCGCCCTCGTTCGTCTCGCCGATCGACACCACCAGTTGCTGTTTTTTGTTCCAGATCTCGAGCCGGGCACGGCCTTCCTCGTCTATCTGAAAGATGCCCCGCGCGCGCGCCTCATCATCGTTCAAATAAATGTAGGCAGATCCTTCCTGCGCTTTGACTACCATCGGTATTCTGTCCGACGTTTGTCGAATAGAAATCATTTCGGCTTCGAGTAGCAAAAATGGAGAACGCGGTTGCTCCGGCAGCTCCTCCTCCTGACCAATTACCCGCAGGACGTGATCCAAGTCGCGACGAAGTTGGGCCACTTCTTTTTTGAGCTGATCAAGATCCTCTTCCATACTCCTGAAACGCGCGACGTGCCAGAGCTACGCGCGGTTTTTATTCTTTTGGATATTAAATCACAAACCTAAGATTTAAAATGTTTCGCATTTTTTCCATTACCCAGCCAAGGGGCGTTCTCCATAGCAGGTTGTCATTCCGAGCGAAGTCGAGAAATCTCTCGCTATTCGGGTTCGCGCCGTTCCACTCTTTGCAAGATGCGAAATTTTTCCGCTTCCCTCTGAATTACAGCTAAGATGCGCATCCTTTCTGGGATCCAGCCAAGTGGCGTCCTCCATATTGGCAATTATTTCGGAATGATTCAGCCTGCCATCGCGCTGCAAGCCGAAGGCGAGGCGTTCTATTTCATCGCCAATTACCACGCGCTCACCAGCGTGCAGAATCCGGATCGGCTGCGGGAAAACAGCCGGCGTATCGCGATCGATTTCCTCGCCTGTGGATTCGATCCTGATCGTGGCGCGCTCTTCTTGCAGAGCGATGTTCCACAGGTGGCGGAGCTGGAGTGGATATTGTCAACCGTCGCGCCGATGGGTCTTCTTGAGCGCGCCCATTCTTACAAAGACAAACTCGCGCGCGGGATGGTCGCTTCAGCCGGTCTTTTCATCTATCCGGTGCTGATGGCGGCAGACATTCTCATTTACGATAGCGACATCGTGCCAGTGGGAAAGGATCAGAAACAACACATCGAGATCACGCGCGATCTGGCGGTAAAGATGAACGAGACCTATGGATCCGAGCCGGACAGGCCGATTTTCAAGTTGCCCGCGCCACGGATTCAGCCCGAGACCGAAACTGTGCCTGGGATCGACGGACAAAAAATGAGTAAGAGCTACGGCAATACCATCGACATTTTCGGCGAGGAAAAGGAAACGCGAAAACGTGTCATGAGCATCGTGACGGATTCAACTCCAGTAGAAGCGCCGAAAAATCCCGATACTTCGACTACTTTTCAGCTGTTCTCACTTTTCGGATCCAAAGACGAAATCGCTGAGATGCGCGACCGATTTCGCAAAGGCGGGACCGGCTACGGCGAGTTTAAGAAACAATTGTTCGACAAGCTGTGGGATTACTTCGCACCGATGCGAAAACGTCGCCAGGAACTTCTGGCTGACAAGCTATACGTTGACAAGGTGCTCGTCCGCGGCGCGCAGCGCGCGAACGAAGTGGCTGACGGCGTGATGATACGCGTCCGTGCGGCGGTGGGTCTGACCTGAAGAAAGGTCGCTAATGGCTGCGGCGACCAGGACCGGCGGCTTCCAGCCTCCACGCTGTCGGCATCTTCGCCGAACGCCTTTCAGAAAATCTGGACGACCGCTCAAGGCCGATTACGAGCGATTCGCAGTCGAGTCTTTCAACTCCGCGAAAATTAAACGGCCGCCCGCGGTTTGCAGCGCACTGGAAACGACAATTTTCGCGCTCGTGCCAATCTTTGCTCGCGCGTGATTGACCACGATCAGGGTACCATCCGGCAAATAGCCGACGGCTTGATGGACTTCGCGGCCTTCTTTGACCAATTGCAATTCGAGCTCGTCACCGGCCGCCACCGTCGGCCGCAACGCCCGGGCGAGATCGTTTAAATTCAACGTCGGGACTTGCTGCAAACGCGCGACCTGACCAAGCGCATTATCGTTGG
>QHNU01000058.1:1896-15895 GCA_003218525.1 Verrucomicrobiota bacterium | reverse complement strand
GCATATGGCTGACGTCGAGCTTTTGCTCAAGTTGCTGCATCGGCTCGTCGACGACGGCCATACCGTCATCGTTATCGAACATAATCTCAGCGTCATCGCGGAAGCCGATTACATCGTCGATCTTGGGCCGGAAGCAGGAGATGCGGGCGGTGAGATCGTAGTCACTGGCACCCCCGAGCAAGTCGCAAGGAACCGCGTCAGCAGGACCGCCCCATTCCTGAAGAAGGTATTGCGCGTTGGCACGAAAGAGCGCAAGCGCACGCCAACCCTGTCATCCTGAGCGAAGCGAAGGAGCTTTCGAAATCCGATGGATTTGGTCAGATCCCTCGCGGCTTTGCAGCTCGGGATGACAGTGGTGTGCTTCACTTTGACGACCCAATCCCTCGACTTAATTCACAACGACAGCATAATTTCGCGGCTCAATGCTTTCGTATTTCGTCGATAACTTCGATCCGTTCATTTTCCGTCTTTGGGATAATGTTGGGCCGCGTTGGTACGGGTTCGCCTACGTCCTCGCCTTCGTCTCCGCCTTCCTCGTAGTGCGGGCTTTGTCCAGGCGCGGCTATTGCGATCTCTCGCCGAATCGGGTAAGCGATTTCATTACCTGGACGGCCCTGTTCGGTGTGCTGCTGGGCGGCCGTCTTGGTTACGCGCTCTTTTACAAACCGCAGATGTTACGTGAACCGCTCTCGCTCTTGCGCGTGTGGGAAGGCGGAATGGCGAGTCACGGCGGGATGATTGGCATTTTGCTATTCAGTCTTTATTACGCGCACCGGCACAAGCTCTCCTGGATGAACCTTGGCGACGCTCTCGTGATCGCGGCGCCAATTGGCTTGTTTTTTGGTCGATGCGCCAATTTCATCAATGGCGAGCTTTATGGCCGGGCGACAAATGCTTCCTGGGCAATGCAATTCCCGAAAGAGCTGCTCGAAAATCCCGCGGAAGCAGAAAAGGCAGTTGCGATTTGCTCGAAAATCGATCCGTCGCTCAACGATCCGGAGTTAATTATCGAGGCCGCTCGGCACCATCCGCAATTAACCGACACTCTTCGCGGGCTTTTAATGCCCCGCCATCCATCGCAGCTTTATGAGGCCTTTTTCGAAGGCATCGTTCTCTTCGGCCTCCTGTGGTTCGTGCGCACGCGAATGCGGCAGCCAAACGGCGTGCTGACCGGGCTTTTTTTCATTTGCTACGCTAGCTTCCGGATCATTGTCGAAAACTTCCGGGAACCGGACGCGCCGCTCGTCGGCCCATTCACTCGCGGCCAATTTCTCTCGTTTTTTCTGATCGCAATCGGGATCGGATTCATCGCGTTTGCAAAAACGCGTCCGACCTTCCCGAGGCAGAAGGAGCCGTAACGAGCTTTCCTTTTCCGGAAATTCGTTATTACTTAGGGCAACTTGTCACCGCTTTTGCTTTCGAACTTTCTCGCGAGCGGCGGACTCGTTTTCGCTTTTGAGCACGCCACCGTTGCGGGCAAGGTCGTTCTCCTCACTCTCGCCATCGGCTCGATTTTCAGCTGGTCGGTGATGATTACGAAAATGCGGGTCATCCGATTCGCACGAAAACAGACAGTGCGTTTTCTCGAGGCCTTTCGGCAGGATCGACAACCATTGCGTCTGTTTGAACGAAATGCGCGTTTCCCCGGTGCGCCGCTCTTCAATGTTTATCGCGCCGGTTGCGAGGAGATGGCGTTCCAAATGCTCGGCTCCGCCGAAGTTGATGAAACATTTCGTGCGCGTCTTGGTACTGCCGACAAAATTTCACCCGCGCAAATGAACGCGGTCAGCGCGGCCATGGAACGCGCCGTAGGGGAAACTGCGCTCGAGCTCGAATCCCAAATGATCCTTCTCGCCACCGCGGTCAGCGGTTCGCCCTTTCTCGGATTGCTCGGCACGGTGTGGGGCGTGATGGACACATTCACCGATGTCGCGGTTGCCGGTTCGCCGAACCTGACCACGATGGCGCCGGGAGTTTCAGGAGCACTGATTACCACTGTCACAGCGCTCTGCGTCGCGATCCCCGCCATGTTTGGCTACAACTTTCTCGTCACCAGCATTCGCGGAATGATCGTCCAGATGGATAATTTTGCCGCTGAGCTCGCCTCCGAGTTCGAGCACAAATACGTCGAACACAATGTGCGCGTTCCGGAATTCCGCCAATGAAGCGTTACTCAAACCGAAGTAATTTTTCGACACTGAGCGAGATCAACGTCACACCCCTGCTCGATCTTGCGTTCGTCCTGTTGATTATTTTTATGATCACCACGCCGCTACTTGAAAACAGCGTCAATCTCATCGTTCCCTCAAGTGCAGCGGCGAACGCGCCGATCAGTCAATCCAAAGTGCAGACGATCTCAATTGATCGCAGCGCCACAATCAAAATTGACAACGAAATTCTCGACCCTGGAAGCTTGGTCACCCGCTTGATGGAATTGAAACGCACGAATCCGGACGTCGCCATCGTTATTCGACCGGATCGCGAATTGCCCGTGCAAAAACTTGTTACGGTGATGGATTCGCTGCAGCGGGCGGGGATCACCAAAGTCGGAATCGCGACCAAAGCGGAATCGAACTAGCGAAAATGTCACGCGACAAACGTTTCTGGCGAAACGTCACGCTGATTGCGCTTCTCCACGTTGGCCTAATGAGCGCGGTTCTGCGCTGGAGCGGGATCTCGAACAAAGCAGACGCGCAAAACATTACCTGGTTAAACACGGCCTCAGCCGAGACCGCTGATTCAACTCCGCTGACCGCTGCTCAGGAAAAATCAGAATCATCTCCAGAATCAACGCCTGCGCCCAAAAGTCCTCCTGAAAAACTTGAAAGTGAACCGGCCGCTGCCGTGAAAAGCGATATCGAGCTTCCGACTGTTACTCCGACAGCAACCCCCAAGCCAACGCCAAGACCAGCGGCCCAGCCAACAAGGAAACCAGCGCCGAAGCCTTCGCCGAACAAGAACTTGTCAGCGAAGGCGAAAAAAACGCCTGTTAAGAAACTGGATTCTGACGACGCAACGAAATCAGCTGATGCGGCCACGAGAAAGAAAACCGCCAAAGAAACGCAGGCGAAAAAAACAGCGTGGAGTGGATCAGCAAAATCGGGCCAAAAATCTGCAAATAAGTTTGCGAAAGCCAGCGCTGATGGAGCCGGCGGTCGCGTTGCTGGAACTGCGGTGAATGCGCCCGATTTCGGGTGGTACGGCAGTATGCTGCATGACCGTTTTTACAAGGATTGGGTTCAGCCAACAACGGTTGTCGCGTCCGGCGCGAAGTTCTCCGCGCTGGTAAAGATCCGGATCGAAAAGGACGGGCGGATTTCCGATTTCAAGATCGTGCGATCTTCCGGCAACGTGGTCGTCGATGAATCGATCGAAGCCGTGGCTAGGCGCGTGACAAGAGTTGACTCTCCTCCAAACGAGCTCGCAAAGGCAGATCACTACGACGTAAACATCAACTTTGAATTGAAACCGGAAGAATGAGATGTCGGCCTAAAGCAGGGTGGTTTTCGAAGCGCTGGTAACCCGCCGCTAGAGTAAGGCGATGGCGCGGCCTTCGCGATGCGCCACTTGGTCGAGGGTACATTGGCGCGGTACTTTGTCGGAACGCCACCGCACAATTTTGGTACCGTGGCGAAATCGCCCGCCGGTGAAATGATCGTAGGTCACTTCGACAACGATCTTCGGCTCAACCGGCTCCCACTCGCCGGTGCGCTCGGTGCTCCAGCGACTCCGGCCGCCCGGCGCATTTCCGGTGAATCCAGGCGGTTTCCGTAACGCCTCAAACTTCTTCGTTAACGCGCGTCTGTCGCTCGTTTTGAAGGCTGAAGTGAACCCGACATGATGCAATAAGCCAGCCTCGTCGTACAAGCCAAGCAGAAGCGAACCAATCACCTTCGCCCCACTGGCGTAACGAAATCCGCCGACGACACAATCGGCGGTACGAATATTTTTCACTTTTACCATCGCCGTCCGCTCGCCTGAGGCATACGAAGCGTCCAGTCGTTTGGCGATGATGCCATCGAGATTACCGCCGACTTTGGCGAGCCATCGATTTGCCTGCGCAAGCGAAGTTGTCGCCGGCGACAAACGAATGGTGCGATCTCGCTTCAGGTTTTGCTTTGCAAATTTCTCGAGCGTCCGGCGTCGTTCGGAAAACGGCATGTTGACCAGAGACATGCCTGTTTCATTCACGAGCAAATCGAATAGGATAAGAGTCGCCGGATGTGCGGCCGCGAGTTTCTGCACCCGACTCTCAGCCGGGTGCAGGCGAAATTGTAGTTCGTCAAACGACAATCGTCTGTCGACTTCAATCACGAGCTCACCGTCGACCACGAACTTTTTCGCCGGTAAACGCAGGAGCGCCTCGATTATGTCAGGGAAATAGCGACCGAGCGGCTGGCCGGCTTTCGATTGCAAAGAGATTCCTGCACCATTGCGAAACGCGAGACAGCGAAAGCCGTCCCATTTCGGCTCATACTGCCAGTTGTCGCCAACCGGAATTGTATCCACCGATTTCGCCTCCATCGGCGGAAATGGCGGTTTTAGCGGCAATTTCACAAAGACGTCATTCTACACCGAGCAAGCGACCTCTCAGGGCGCCGCTCGGTTTCCGTTTCGGACCCCCGATCCTTCTCGCGAAGGCTGATTGTAGCGGCGCGGTTCAAGTTTTGGGGGCCGCCTTCCGCTTCGGACCGCGCCGGCAACGGAAATGTAAGTGAGTTCGGTCTTATCCACGGCGCAGCGTAGGAGCAATCCACCGCGACTCATATCGCCACGCCCGACGAAATCGGCCGGAAAGCGTAAGCGGTGCTGGAAGTTTTCCAGAAGCACGTCGACATACTTTCCGGTCGCGACGCTGCCGAGTAAAATTACCTCACACGCGTCCGTCAGGTTGCGCGCCAATTTTCGCGCGTCGCGGGCGAGCGGTTTGCGATAGCGCGGATCATCCTCATGAATGTCGACCTCAGCGAATTCGCGCAGATCGGTCAGGCTGATCTTGGTTCTGACATCAACCAAGCCACGCGTCGGGGTGATCACTAGGACGCCACAAATTCCTGTTCTCGGCCGGGCGAACGCGTTGGCATAGGCGAGCTTCCCACGAAAATAGAGGCCACTTAGAAAAGCGAACACTTCACCAATGGTCACCCGTTCGCGGCTTCGCAGTCGTAGGGCCAGATCGAATTGCGCGCGTTCGCTCAAAATCATCTGCGCCCGCAGCCCGCCGGCATAGGCAGGCGACAGCAGAAAAATCCGGCTGCAATCGGTCTCCTCCATGCTGCAATTACTTTCGCAGAATTTGCGCGAAATGCGCGTCAGTCGCCGGTGAGACGGGCCTCGGCCAGATCGAGATCGCGCTGAATGCGGCGCAGCGCTTCGTCATTAATTACCCGTTCGTTGCGCAAACGAATAATCGTCTGGCGCTCAATTTTAAGCGCCTCGTATTGCAGCTGCCGATAATGCGGCGTGGCCACTTCGCCGCTCGGATCGCCAGCCGATGCGCACTGCTGCAATTCCTGGATGCGCTCGCGGTATTCGGCCTCAAGCCGTTGCGCGACATCCCGCGGCACCTCGCACTCGTTGGCCAGCCGCTCTATCAGCTGCAGGGCCGCGCGGTTAGCCTGAAATCGCGCGTTGCGTTCCTCTTCGTCATTGAGACCATCGTCCGTGACGCCGAACTTTCGAATCAACAGCGGCAGCGTCAGCCCTTGCAACACGAGAGTGGCGAGGATGACACAAAACGTGAGATAGAGAACGTAGCCACGTGCTGGAAACGGCATGCCGCTATTGAGCGTGAACGGCAACGCGAACGCGGCTGCGAGCGAGACAACACCGCGCATGCCCGACCAGGCGACAAATGCGATTTCCTGCCACCGCGGCAGTGGATCTCGTTCGCGCAGCCTGCGCGAAAGCAATCGCGGCAACCACGCTGCCGGAAAGATCCAGGCAATGCGCACAAGGATGACTGTGGCACTAACGGCGGCGCCGATTCCGATCAGATGCGGCCACGTTTCGCTCCTGAGTTGACCAAGGATTTCCGGCAATTGCAAACCGATGGTCATGAAGACGAAGCCGTTGATAAGAAAGACGATCATTTCCCAAAACGCTTGTGCTTGCAGGCGATAACGCGCCTTCGCGATCAGCGGCAGGTGCCACCCGAGATAAATTCCCGCGGTCACCGTAGCGAGGACACCGGAAACATGCAGCCGCTCGGCCGAGAGATACGCGACAAAAGGTGTAAGCAAAGAGAGAGCGATCTGTACCGGAGGATCGTCCAGGTGTTTTAGGACCCATCGAACAATGGAGCCGATGACGAATCCAATCGCGATTCCGCCCAGCGCGACAAATACGAATTGAATTGTCGCATAACCGAGTGAGAAGCTTCCCGTCGTCACCGCCGCGATAGCAAACTGCAACGCGACCAGCGCAGTCGCATCATTAACAAGACTCTCTCCTTCCACGATTGCTTCGATCCGGCGCGGCACTGACAAACGGCGAATGACTGCTGTCGCGGCGATAGCGTCAGGCGGGGACACGATGGCACCGAGGGCGAAAGCTGCCGCCCACGGGATGTTCTGAACAATTGCGTGGGCAACCGCTGCAACTGCTGCCATCGTGAACAAAACAAGGCCAACGGCCAGGAGCAGAATCGGCCGCAAATTGCGACGGAAATCGCGCCATGAGGTAAAGAGCGCCGCTGGGAAAATGAGCGGTGGCAGACAGAAGTAAAAGACGAAATTGGGCTCCAGCCTGAGCGAAGGAAGGTGCGGAATGAAACTGATGGCCAAACCCCCAAGCACGAGCAGGACGGGATAGGGAATCTGGAGTTTGCGTGAGACGACAACCAGCGCCGTCATCAGCGCGAGCAGAAACACGAGTATCTCAGCCTGGTGCATGCGAGCTTGTCACACCGAAAAAGCGGTGCCGCGATTCGTTTGCAATGGGATCGCGATGGTTGCAACTGGCCTTACAGGTCCTAAATTAATGGTATGATCGATAGAGATGATACACAGCATTCTGATACCTTAGTCGCGCAGGGTTGGCCGGAGCACAACCCGACCGCCGTCGGCAGCGCAACCAGCGCTGCTTTCCCCGATGCCGCATTACTGGATGAATATTCACGCACGGTCGTGAGCGTGGTTGATCTGGTGGCTCCGTCCGTCGTCAATATCGAAACGCGAATGAAGAACGCGCAGAGTGGGAACGGATCTGGATTTGTCATTGCGCCCGATGGATTCATCCTGACAAACAGCCACGTGGTCCAGGGCGCTTCAGAGTTCGTGGTTAATCTGCCGGACGGCCGTGAGTATCGGGCGAAGTCGGTTGGCGATGACCCGGACACTGATCTCGCCGTCATCCGGATTGATGGGTCACAGCTTCCTTATGTCCGCCTCGCTGATTCTGAAAAACTGCGCGTCGGCCAGGTAGCGATCGCCATTGGAAACCCGCTCGGGTTTCAAGCAAGCGTTACCACGGGTGTGATCAGCGCATTGGGCCGGTCGATGCATGCTCAATCCGGCCGCTTGATTGATAATATTATTCAGACTGATGCTTCATTGAATCCGGGAAATTCCGGCGGACCATTGGCCAATTCTGCTGGGGAAGTCATTGGTGTAAACACGGCAATGATTCGTCCAGCCCAAGGCATCTGTTTTGCCATTGCCAGCAACACGGCGAAACTCGTAGCTGGTTGGCTGATCAAGGAAGGTCGTATTCGGCGGGGCTATGTCGGAATTGCCGGCCAAACCGTGCCGCTACATCGCCGAGTCGCGCGATTTTATCATCTACCGCTTGAGACCGGAGTTCTGGTTGTTTCAGTCGAGAAAGGGAGTCCGTCGGAACAGTCGCGGATTCATCCCAATGACATTATTGTCGCATTTAATGACGAGCCGATCGGCAGCGTTCACGATTTGCACAAGAAACTCGTCGGTGAGCGGATTGGGGCAGTCTGCAAGCTGACCATTATTCGGCACACCGAACAGCTCGGGATTTATCTCACCCCTCGGGAATCGCGCTGATTCTTGCCATCCGTCGCGCGCTGAAGCACGGTCGCGTGGATGAGAATAATGGTCATCGGCAGCGGCGGCCGGGAACACGCTCTGGCATGGAAACTGGCGAAGTCTACCGAGGCCAAAAGAATTTTCTGCGCGCCCGGAAATGCAGGGACTGAAAGCATTGCCGAAAACATCCAAATCGCGGCAAATGATCTACCGGAACTGGCACGTTTTGCGAAAGAGAATCGAATCGATTTAACCGTGATCGGTCCGGACGATCCGCTCGCGCTCGGGATTGTGGACCTGTTTGAAGCAGAAGGACTCCGCGTCTTCGGTCCGAGCAAATCCGCGGCTCGACTGGAGGCATCGAAAATCTTCGCCAAAGAAATCATGAGCGCGGAAGGAATTCCGACGGCGGCAGCGCGCACATTTTCATCGAGCGACGCTGCTTTGCGTTATTGCGATGACATCGGGATGCCTGCGGTAATTAAAGCTGATGGCCTGGCTCTGGGCAAAGGCGTGATTATCGCGCAGGACCAGGAAACGGCGCACCAAACCATTCACGCAATGATGAACGAACAAGTTTTCGGCGATGCCGGAAAGCGCATCGTAATCGAAGAACGCCTGAACGGCAGCGAATGCTCAGTGCATGCGTTGTTGAGCGGAAAGAGTTTTCGGATGCTCGGGACCGCTCGCGATCATAAGCGCGCGTTTGACGGAGATTGCGGCCCGAACACGGGCGGGATGGGCGCGGTCAGCCCGGCTGATAATTGGAATGCCGACCGCGAAAAGGAATTCACAGTCCGAATCATGCGTCCGCTTCTCGTCGCATTGGCCAAACGCGGCACGGAATTTCGCGGCCTTCTTTTTCCTGGATTAATTGTTACTGAGACCGGATTGCACGTTCTCGAATTCAATTGCCGGTTCGGCGACCCCGAAACTCAAGTGATTCTACCAAGGATCAGAACAGATCTTTTGCCTCTATTAAACGCGACGATCGACGGCCGACTCCAGGATCTCGACATCCAATTGGACCAGCGCGTGTCGGTCACCGTCGTCCTGGCATCTGCCGGTTATCCCGGGAAATACGAAACGGGTAAGCCCATCTCAGGTTTGCAAGATGCAGAGAATATGGCGGACGTTCATATCTTTCACGCCGGAACCAAACGTCAGAATGGTGAGATTGTATCAGCGGGGGGGCGCGTTCTGGCAGTGACGGCATTGGCCGATACTGTCAATCGAGCGCGAGCGCAGGCCTATGCCGCAGTCGATCGGATTCATTTCGAAGGGCGACAGTTTCGCCGGGATATTGCTCTCCCGGTGCAGCGCGAATAAAGTCGGCGTCCGCCCATGTTAAAGAAAGCGATTCTCGCCGCAGTCCTGGTCCTGTTCGTATGTCATCCAACATTGGGGGAAACGCCGAGTCCGACGCCAAAGCCGGTCGCCTCCGCCGGGATGAAGACGTTGATCGATTCCCTCGCTCCCGCCGAGATCGACGAAACGATTCGGGTGCTCAAATCAAATTTTATCGATCCGAATGCGCTGAAGGACCAAGAGATCAATCGCGCGACGCTGGAGGGTTTGCTCGCGCGGCTGCACGGCGGGGCCATTCTCTTGCCGAATAAGGATGGCGGAACGACAGAAGTGCCCGCGCAATTCTACAGCGAAGTGCTCAATAATCATATTGGGTATGTCCGCATCGGCTCATTGACCGCCGATAACTTGCGGGAATTGGACAAGGCGCTCGCAAGTTTCGCGACCGGGAAGATTGACGCGATGGTGATCGATTTGCGTGCCTCAACCTGGAACAGCGATTTCGATGTGGCAGCGGAGATGACAAAGCGATTCGTTCCGAAAGAAAAGACGCTCTGGACACTCCATAAGACCGCGGCCAGACAGGATCACACTTTGACCAATGATCGCGATCCCTCCTTCCAGGGACTCATGACGGTGCTAGTGGACGGAGAAACGGCCGGGGCAGCCGAGCCGATGGCGGTAGCATTGAAGTCACATGCGCGGGCGTTGTTGATTGGACAAGCGACGGCCGGTCGTGCCGTGGAATATTCAGATTTCTCCCTCGCTAGCGGAAAGGCTTTGCGCGTAGCTGTGGGAGAAGTAGTCGGCGCGGACGGCCGTTCCCTTTTTCCCGATGGGTTGAAACCCGATTTGCCGGTGGAGATGTCACCCGCGCAGAAACGGCAGATTTTTGTACTAAGCGCTCAGCGGGGGATTGCGGCTTTTGTTTTTGAGACGGAGCGGCCCCACTTTAATGAAGCGGCATTAATTGCCGGGACCAACCCGGAGATGGAAGCGCGTCAACAGCGACGCAATTCAGATGAAAATTTACATGATGCGGTCCTGCAGCGCGCAGTTGACGTCATTGCATCGATCGCGGTTTTTCAGCGGCGCTAACGTGCACCCGCTCGAGCAACGTCTTGGCTACACATTTCGACAAACGGCATTCCTGCAGGAGGCGCTGACGCACCCAAGCGTCGGCCACGAAAGACAACGTCATCATCAAGATAATCAGCGGCTAGAATTTCTGGGGGATGCCGTGCTCCAGCTTGTTATCACCGAGTACCTCTATTCACATTTTCCGCGCGAACGCGAGGGGCGACTCACTAAGTTGCGGGCCCGCCTGGTCTCGCGCGATGCGCTCAAAACTCATGCTCAGGGACTGGATCTGGGACGCCATCTCCTCATGGGCCGAGGCGAGGAATCAAGCGGCGGGCGCGAGCGCACATCAACACTGGCCGACGCCTTCGAGGCGATCATCGGCGCGATTTATCTCGATAGCGATTTTGCCACCGCGCGCGATTTCATTTTGCGCCAAACGCGCGAGGCCCTCGACCAGGTGCTCGATCGGCCAATTGATGTAAACCCCAAAGGTCAGCTCCAGGAAACTTTGCAAGGCATCGCCATGCAAGGGCCGAGCTATGAAATGATTTCCGCTACCGGGCCTGAACACGCCAAAACATTCGTGGTGGAAGTGCGATGGGGTGAGCGATCGCTCGGTCGCGGTAGTGGAGGCAGCAAGCAAGCAGCCGAAATCGAGGCCGCGCGCGACGCCTTGGCTCGGCAGCTTTGGGCAAAGGACAAAAACAAATCGGAAAACCCCGCCGCCGATCAGGACTGATGAAATTTCAGCCCCTGATTGAGTGCGGAAATTCTCCCGCGGCTCGAATTCCAGACGAAGCGCCGCCGTATCGCAGCCGAAACGAATTGCTTGCCGGATTTCACCGCCTCCGACAAGTCGGCGCCCTTCGCCAGCTCCGCTGTGATCGCGGCCGAATACGTACAACCCGTTCCGTGCGTCGCAACGTCCGGGACGAACGGCGCGGAAAATTCTGTCGCCCGAATTCCATCGTGCAAAACATCGACCGCAAATCTTCCGCGCAGGTGACCGCCCTTTAATAGGACCGCAGCCCCATATTTTTTTGCGAGCGCAGCCGCCGCACGATGCATTGCCGGCAGGTCGGCAATCGGGTCGCCTAACAACCGCGATGATTCGTCGAGATTCGGCGTAATCAATCTCGCGAGCGGGAAAAGTTCGCGTTCATAAATTTCGATGGCGCCGCCGTCCAGAAGTGGCTGCCCGGTCGTTGCAATCATGACCGGATCGACGACGAGATTTCGCGTTCCCGTTTTTCGGGTTGTCTGGCGAAGGGTTTCTGCCACGACCAATACGATCTGCGTATTGCAAAGCAACCCAGTTTTGATTGCGGAGATCGGAAAACTTTTTTGCAACAAAATGATCTGTTCACGCACGATTGCTGCATCAGCCGGCTGAATTTGCGAAACTTTGCCGGGCGTTTCTGCGACGATGCAGGTGATGGCGGTTACGCCGTAAACACCGAGCCCTGCGAATGTTTTCAGGTCCGCTTGCGCGCCCGCTCCGGCGCTGCTATCCGAGCCCGCGATCGTCAGCGCGATAGCCGTGACGGGACTCCGCGAGCGCTGTTGCTTTCTTTTTGCCGCCATCACGCTCTGCGGTTAGCGACCGCGCTATCAGGCTAGGCGCCGTCGTTGCCAATGGCCTCGACTGGACAACCTTCCATCGCCTCTTTACAGAGAGCCTCTTCCTCCGGCAAGGTCGGCTGTTTATAGACATAGGAATGGCCACCGTCATCGTTGCGGCGGAAATTCGCAGGCGCGGTTTCCCGGCAGAGATCACAGTCGATGCATTGGTCATCGACGTAGAACTTTCCCTCAACGTTTTCGGGATATTTATTTGCGACGTCCGCCATATTCGCCTTCAGAAATATCGTCGAAGGTTAGGAAGAATCAAAAGCCGCGCAATCGCTTTCTGTTTTCTTGTCCGGCGCAGCCAGTTTTCACATTGAACGCGAACGACATGTAACATGATCGCAACGCGCAAAAGGGAAGCCCGCCGTACCTTGCGCGCGTTCGTCGTCGAACTCGTCCTTTATGGCCTGCTAGTTACGGCATACTTCTTCGGCGTCCTGCTTTTTCTCGGCCCCCGGTTGGTGCAACTCGAGACGCAGCACATTCGTATTTATGCTGTTGTCGCGATTCTTCTAATCCTCGGACAAGCCGTCCTGCTGGAAGCGATCACAACCGGTCTTTTGCGGCTCCTGCGTGGCGGTCGTTCCGAGTGATGTATTTTCCGATCTCCCATTCGCACATCAATCCGATCTATCTGGTAGTCACAGGATTCGTCGTCGGCGTCCTCGGCGGATTTTTTGGCGTCGGCGGAAGCTTCATCGCCGGTCCTGCCCTGCGCGCGATGGGACTTGATTGGAACTTCGCCGTCGGAACCGATCTGGCACACATTGTCGGTAAGTCGGTGGTGGCGGCGAAGCGTCATCGCGCGCTCGGCAACGTCGATCTTCGGCTCGGCCTCATTATGACGATCGGAACAATCGGCGGCGCGGAACTCGGCGCACAGTTGATCCAGGCTCTGAAACGCGCTGGCAACGTCAACTTTATCGTCAGCGTCGTCTCGATCGCAGCTTATTTAAGCATTTCCGCATTCATGCTTTGGGAGAGCTGGCGCACGCTTGCCAAGTCGAACCGAAGCAAGCTTCGCAAACGGTCTGGCACCGCAACAATTAAAGCGGATCAGTCGGCGTTTATGCACGTGACCAAGGCGCTCCAGCAGCTGCGCATTTGGCCGATGATCCACCTTCCAACCTCTGGGGTAACGATTTCGTTTTGGATAATTGTCCTGGTTTCGTTTATCGGCGGATTGTTCAGCGGATTTTTGGGTGGTGGGGCGGGCTACATTCGAATGCCCTCGCTGGTTTACGTGCTCGGAATTCCGACCCATCTTGCGGTCGGCACCGACCTTTTCGAAATCATTATCTCCGCCGGTTACGGCACCTTCACTCACGCCATTAAGGGCAACGTCGATATTTTGATCGCGCTGGTTATGCACACCGGCGCCGCCATCGGCGCCCAAATTGGGGCCATCGCGACGCAGTATTTTGCCGGCCCAAAGATCCGACTCGCGTTCGTGCCGCTGCCGCTGATCGGCGCTGCAATCGTCATCTACACTCTGCTCAGCGGCCACAAGCTATGACCATCCTGATTTGCAGCGACGGCACGCCGCCTTCCGACAGTGCCATTCACATCGGCGGTTTGCTCGCGAACGCAACGCACGCGCGAACAACCCTCCTCGGCATCGCGGAGCAATCAGTTAATGAAGAGGCGTTACGGCAAGCGCTCGAAAAGCAAGCCACCGCTCTGCTCAATGTTAGCGTTGATCCACGCATCGTCCTCGCTTCGGGCGAGCCGACCCTACAAATCTTGTCTGAAACGTCTTCGAACAAATACGACCTCGTCGTAATCGGGGCGCGTCACAAGGAATCGAGTGGTTTATTTTGGCGCTCACGACGCACTTACGAATTGATCAAAGCAGTAGAGCCGCCAATCATGGTCGCGATTGGAAAATGCGAGCGTTTGGCCCGGTTCCTCGTCTGCACCGGTGGCAAATATTACATCGATGAAGCGGTTAGGCTGACCGCAAATCTGGCCGCTGCTCTGCA
>QHNU01000058.1:0-1849 GCA_003218525.1 Verrucomicrobiota bacterium | reverse complement strand
TTTTGCCCGAGCCGCCGGCGATCTTCGCAAACCTCGCCCAAATGGAAAGTGATGTGGATGCTCTGCTCGCCTCCGGCTCAGACCTGGGGCAAAGTTTGTTCGCGCAAAGGGAGGCCTTTCAAAAACTGGGTGTGACCGTTCACATTCGCGTTAGGCACGGCCTCGTCGTCGACGAAGTATTCAAAGAGGTAGATGAAGGTGATTACGACATGATCGTAGCGGGCACTTCGCTAGCGCGCGGGCCTTTGCGCCATTACATCATGGGCGATCTTACCCGCAGCATTCTCAATCGCTCGCAATGCCCAGTGCTGGTCGCCCGCAGCGCCGGCGTGAAATCAGGTGCCGGATTTCTACGCCGATTATGCCGGAGGATCTTCAACCGGGCCGGACCCTAATCAACTTCGCGCAGTATTTTCGACAACGTCAGCGCGTCTGCCCGGAGTAACGCTTCGCCGATAAGCAGAGCATCAATTGGGAAATCGGACATTCTCGCGACGTCTTCGGAATTTCGGATTCCGCTTTCACTGACAATACTGATGCCAGGGGGAACGTGGGGCAGCAATTTCTCGGTTGTCTCACGATCAACTTCGAAAGTAGCCAAATCGCGATTGTTGATGCCGATGATCCTGGCTCCGGCGTCGAGTGCAATCTGGAGCTCATCTGTCGTGTGCACTTCCACGAGCGCACTCAGTTTGTTCGCGGTCGCGCATTCATGCAGCGACCGCAGCCGTTCGGGATTGACCGCGGCTGCAATCAACAAAATCGCATCTGTATTGCTGGCCGCCGATTCCAAAATCTGCGCTTCATCTACTATAAAGTCCTTGCGCAAGACGGGTAGCGCGATCTCTTCACGCACAGCCCGCAAGTGATCGATCGAGCCAAGAAAGTAATTCCGCTCGGTTAAGACGGAGACGGCGTCAGCTCCGCTCGCTTCGAAGCGTTTCGCGATTGCGACCGGATCATACTTCTTTGCAATGATTCCGGCTGAGGGAGAGGCCTTTTTCGTTTCCGCAATGATCTTCAATCGCTCGCCGCATCGTTGAATAGCAGAGGGGAAATCGCGGAAATCCGTTCGGCGTTCCGCCAGCGCTCGCAAGTTCTTCACGCGCGATTTGGCGGCTGCGATCTCGTCGCTCTTGGTAGCGATGATTTCCTGCAATCGGTTCACGCGCAATGAGTAACCAAATAGCTGGGTTGCGCCAATGATTTGCATTCACCAGCATTTTTCTGCGTATCGTTCCAAATGGAGACGGAGCGAGAAAGTAGCCGGCGCAGAATGCAGCGGCGGAATTGGCTCGCACATCTCTGGCGCGAATGGACGGTGGAAAGGCGCCGGCCAATCGCACCGGTATTTGCAAAGCCAAATCCAGAGCTGTGGAGCAGCGAAGACGTCACGGCGGCGTGGCTTGGCCACTCGACGGTGCTGATCAACTTTTTCGGTCTGATAATCATTACCGATCCTGTCTTTTCCAAGCGGATCGGAATTCGGCTGCCGTTTCTTACGCTTGGTCCCAAACGTCTCACCGAACCCGCGCTTGCATTTCCTGAACTGCCTCCCGTCGATCTGGTCTTACTTTCGCACGCGCATTTCGACCATATCGATCGACGGACGGTGAAACGTTTTCCCAAGTCGACGACCGCCATTACTGCGCGCAGAACACGCGATCTCCTGCGCGGCACAAAATTTTCAGAAATCATCGAACTCGATTGGAACGACACAATTCGAGTCAGTCCGCGCGGACTCGAAGTAGAAGTCACCGCCTTTCGCTCAAATCATTGGGGTGCGCGCATGCAATATGACGAGCATCGCGGCTACAACAGCTATGTCATCTCGCGGCGCGACCAGCGC
>QHNU01000221.1 GCA_003218525.1 Verrucomicrobiota bacterium | reverse complement strand
AAGGGATGCAGAGGTAAGTTCTTTCCGGCATCAGTTTTGGCCCGCACTGACCTCGGCATCACCGTAAAGCCGCACCGTACTCCGGTGAATCCGCCAGTCTTGGAGAAGCTGCGAAATTCGATCGCGCATTCGGCCGCGCCAGGAATCTCGTAAATCGAATGAGGAAGAGCGGGATCGCTGATGTAGGCCTCGTAAGCGGCATCGAACAGAATCAAAGCATCGTGTTCGCGCGCATAATCGATCCAACGCGCCAGTTGCTCGGACGACGCCACGGCGCCAGTTGGATTGTTTGGGAAACAGAGGTACACCACATCGACGTGCTCCTTCGGCGGATCGGCCACGAAGTGATTTTCGATGGTGCACGGCAAATAGGTGATCCCTTCGTAGCTGCCGTCGCCCCGCACGCGCCCGGTATGACCGACCATGACATTGGTATCGACGTAAACCGGGTAAACCGGATCGGTGATCGCGATTTTGTTCTCATGTCCAAGGATATCCAGGATGTAACCGCAATCGCATTTCGATCCGTCTGACACGAAAATCTCATCCTCACTGATCTGGATGCCACGGTCGCGATAGTCCGACTGCGCGATTTTACTCCGCAAGAATTCGTAACCTTGTTCTGGCCCATAGCCGCGAAAGGTTTCGCGGGCGCCAAGCTCTTCCACTGCTTGCTTCATCGCGGAAACGGCAGCTTGCGGCAGCGGCTCTGTGACGTCGCCAATTCCGCATCGAATTAAGCGCCTCGCCGCTTCGGGATTGTTCTCGCAAAATGCCCGCACCCGGCGTGCGATTTCTGGGAAGAGATAGCCGGCCTGGAGCTTGAGATAATTCTCGTTGAGATATGCCATTAATGGAGGGACGCGCTCCGTCGCGTCCACAGTTCTCGGAACCGTCGGCTCGCGTCTCTACTACGGCAGATTTTACCCCGAGCTATTTTTCGGAGCGCTGCGCCACCGCATCCCAGTTCACCACGTTCCACCACGCTTTGATGTAATCGGGACGACGGTTTTGGTATTTGAGATAATAAGCGTGCTCCCACACGTCCACGCCAAGTAGCGGAGTGTTGCCATCCATTAACGGCGAATCCTGGTTCGGAGTGGATGTAATCTCCAGTTTGCCGTTTTTGTTTCTGATCAGCCAGGCCCATCCGCTGCCGAATCGACCCGCGCCAGCCGCCCCCAATTTTTCCTTAAATGCATCGAAGCTTCCGAATGTTGAATTAATCTCTTCCGCAAGTTTGCCTTTCGGCGCACCGCCTTTACCGGGGCCCATGATTTGCCAAAAGAACGAGTGATTGGCGTGTCCTCCTCCATTGTTGCGCACAACGGTGCGAATGTTTTCCGGCACGTCATTCAGGTTCCGGATCAAGTCCTCAACCGATTTTTTCTCGAGATTGGGATGATCTTTGAGCGCGTTATTTACATTCGTGATGTAGGTCTGGTGATGTTTGGTGTAATGAATTTCCATTGTCCGCGCGTCGATGTGCGGCTCGAGCGCGTCGTATGAGTAGGGCAGTTTCGGTAATTCGTAGGCCATAATTGATCACGTTAGGCCACGCCGGAGCGGGGTCAATCGTGTGACGATTTAGCTGCGGGTGCAGCGAAAGAAGCTCGGCCGATGTCCCAAGCCCGTGCGATAGTTGACATAAGTGGCGAGAGCGAGGAGCGGGAAATTCTGACAATACATGCCGTAGCGGAGGTAAAATACTTTCGGGAAACCCGTGCCGGTGATTTGCGGCTCGTTCCAGGAGCCGTCCTCCTGCTGAGTCGAGAGGAGGTAACGTAGGCCGCGTTGCAGGCTGGCTCGGTTGAGATCACCGCACGCACAAATACCCATAATTGCCCACGAGGTCTGTGAAGCAGTGCTCTCGCCCTGGCCTTTGAGCGATGGGTTTTCATAGGAAGCACAGGTTTCGCCCCAGCCGCCGTCGTCATTCTGGCAGCTTTCCAACCAATCGCGCCCGCGCAAGACCCAATCCTGCGTCATCTCCTGTCCGATCGCGCGTAAACCGCGCAGAACCTGCCACGTTCCATAAATGTAATTCACACCCCATCGACCGTACCAGGAACCGTCGTCCTCTTGCGTTTCGATCAGGTAACGAATGGCTTCGCGGACGCTCAAATCTTTGCGATCAAAATCAATGTAGCCAAAGAGCTCCAACGTTCGCGCGGTCAAATCGCTGCAGGTCGGATCGAGGATCGCGTTATGATCGGCAAAAGGCATGTTCTCCAGCCAGCCGTCGATGACGTCCTTGTCGAACGCGGCCCAGCCGCCATCGCGGCATTGAAAGCTGAGTTGCCAGGCCAGCGCGCGACTAAACAGATCCTCATAGCTCTTGGCGTCGTTCGACTGCACCAGGCGAAGCGCCATCAGCACCATCGCCGTGTCATCCGTGTCCGGGTAATAAACGTTATTGTATTCAAAGGCCCAGCCGCTCGCCTCTGGATGCGAATTGTTGATCATCCAATCCCCGCGGATCCGCACCTCCTTGCTCGCCAGCCACTCGGCCGCTTTTTGCAACGCCTTATGCTCGGGAGGAATACCGCTCTCAGCCAAAGCGATAATGTTAATCGCGGTGTCCCAGACCGGAGCGAGGCATGGTTGAATACGGAAATCGTCCGGATCATTCACAAACAGGCCTTCAAAATCCTTTTTCGCCTTAGCCAGTATTGGATGACCCTTGGTGTATCCGAGCGCGTGTAAAGCGATCAGCGCATTCAGCATTGCCGGAAAAACCGTGGCTAGCCCATCACTGCCCTCGTCGATGCGCTCGACTATCCAGCGCTCTGCCTCCTCGAGTGCACGTTTGCGAAATGGTTTCCAGGAGATGCGATGAAGCATCTTCAGCGTATCATCCGCGCGCAGAAATAAATTGCGCCAGGTAAGAGTGCGTTCGTCGCGCGCAAGTCGAAAATCCTTGTGCTCGGTTCCGAGCGGATAAAGCTCATGCAGTTGCTTTTCTCCCGGCAACTCGCGGGTTGGCTTGAAGTGATTGATGATGGCAAGTGGAACCAGCATGGCTCGGCTCCACGATGACATTTTGTAAATATGAAACGGCGCCCACGTCGGCAACACGATCATTTCCACTGGAATGGTGGGGAGATATTTCCATGGAAATTGCCCGAGTAGCGCAAGATACAGCTTGCTGAAAGTGTTCATGCGCGGAATACCGCCCAGGCGCAAAATGTTGGCGCGCGCCTCAAGCATGAAGGGCAGATCGGCCGAATAGCCGGCGAGTTTGAGGGCGAAGTAGGCTTTTACCGATGCGTTGATTTCGCTCGGGCCGCCGAAATAAATGTTCCAGCCGCCGTCCGAGAGCTGGCGCTTCAGAATGTGCTGGGTGCAACGCTCCTGCAACTCGGGATCGATCTCGCCGAGCCAATGCATGTAAAGCACGTAATCCGAGCAAAGGGTGCTATCGACAAACAGTTCGCCACACCAATGCCCATCCGGCTTCTGCTGCCGCAGCAGGTTCGTTTGCGCACGTGAAATGGCCGCGTTGATATCGGCATCGGTCGCCTGATAAACCGTCTCGACTCGTGGGCGAGCTGTCGGCAGTGAAATCACGTTCGACGAACGCGTCGGCATGATTGGCTACGATGCTTTGGCTTCGAGATCGGCCCGACGTTTCCCGGTGAGATGACCGTTGCCGGAGGTTACACCATTATAAACCGCAATTTCACTTCCTCGGCCGGAGCGTTTCGGTCTTGGACCAAAATTGAACTTTACCGTTTTCCAAGTATCGCCGGGTTGAGCTTGCAAGCCGAGGCTGGCCGTTGGCTCATAACCGCAGTGCGTCATGCAATTCTCGCACCGTGGATCGCGCGCGACCCCGTTGATTACGCCATATTTTTCCCACGGCACCGAAGCGAGCATTTCGCCGTAGGTTTTGTAATGACCGGCTGTGCCGATCGTGTCGGTCATGAAATAACAGGGCGCCTTCCACCCCATTAAATTCCGCGTTGGGATCGCCCAAGCCGAACAGCTCAGATCGCGATGACCGGCAAGAAATTCGAAATAAATAGGCGTGCCAAAAAATGTGTAGCGCCGCATCCAATCTTCCATCTTGGCAAACTTCTCGACCGTTGCTTTGCGGGTAAGGAAGAAGTTTTCCGGCTGTAAATTGAGCCGCTTTACCATGTCCTTTTTGGCAGCGTCGTAGTCGTAGCCCGGTGTGATGGTGTGGCCGTCCACGCCGAGATCGCTCAGAAAATCGAACATCTGCTCGACCTCATCCATATCGGTCTCTTTGTAGATGGTGGTATTTGTCGCCACCTGATAGCCGAGGCGCTTAGCCATCTTGATTGCAAGAATGCATTCCTTGAACACGCCTTCACGTTCAACAATCAGATCGTGAGTTCGTTCCAGGCCATCGAGGTGAACGTTCCAGTACATCCAGCGGCTCGGCCCGATGTTAGTGGCTGGTATTTTCGAATTCGGGTCACGAGCTTTCTCAGAGTCCTTGTCGCTAACCAGTCCTTCCGCGACCAATTGGTCGAGCTTCCGCTCCAATTCCTTTCGCTTTCCGCTCTCCGGTTTCCGCAGTTCGGCCGCGATCCATTCGCGCATTTTTTTGCGCATGAACATGGCGTTGGTGCAGATGTAGACGATACGCTTCTGTGCGAGTAAGCCGTTCACCAGCGCTTCGATGTGCGGGTAAATGAGCGGTTCACCGCCGCAGATCGAGACCATCGGGGCGTTGCATTCCTGGGCCGCCCCGAGGCAGTCCTCCAGTGGCATCATGTCCTTGAGCGAGGTTGAATATTCCCGGATGCGACCGCAGCCGGTGCACGTCAGATTGCAGGTGTGCAGCGGCTCCAGCTGCAGCTGCAGCACGGTCGCGAATTTTTCCGTGCCACGCAGTTTATGGCCGATGATGTACGCAGCGATCTTGCTCGTAAGCGCCAAAGGAAACCTCATGAAGCCCCGATACTAACTAAGGCTGCACCCCTGTCAACCGAAGGAAGGCCGGTGGCATTTTCCTGTGAATCGGTTAGATTTGTGTGGGGTTCAATAGACGCAAGTCTATGTCAAGAAGCAAGCTATAGAAATTACAAAGTATGAAACAACTATTATTGGCAGTATTTGCCGCCAGCCTTATCGGCTGCGCAGAACAACCTCCGCCACCGGTCCAGACAGCCAATTACCCGTATGATCGGTATGCGAGGACCGCCGAGGTGTGGGGTTACCCTAACCCGGTTTACCGGAGTTGGACTACGGAACAACTGCAGAAACGCCGCCTGGATCTGTATGGAATGGTCACCCTAACCCAGACCCGCAATGGCGTGCCTGCGTACATTTATCACGGACAACCGCTTCCGCAGCAGGATGAGCTCAAGGCCATCGAGGTGGAGTTGAATCGGCGCTATCAGGCCGGCGACAAAACCGCAGAGCTGAAGGAGTTTTGGCCCAGCGTCCGGCGGCACATTGCCAGCGGCAGCCGTGTAGAATCTTTGTAACGCAACGTCGAACTTCGGGTGATGCCGCAGTGGTGCGAACCGACAACAGAGTCGGAGCTTAGAGCTTTGTCTGAGCGGCGGGTCAGACCCCGTGCCAACCGCGCCGGATTAAGCTGACGGCGATCGCAGCCAATAGTAGTGAGATCAGTTTCGAGACGCCGTTTAATCCCGCTTTTCCCATCCAACGGCTGAAATGATCGGCATACCGGAAGCCTATGCCGACCAGAAGTAGATTCAGTACCAGCGAGACCAGGGTGAAAATAATCCCGACGCTGTCGATTAAAATTAACAGCGCAGTCAAAAGGGCCGGCCCGGCGATCAACGGCATGCCGAGTGGAACAATACCGAAATCCTCGCCGCCGTAGCGATCTTTGGGGCCAAGATCGAGCAGTTCCCGCACAGCCAGGCCCAGCAGAATTAATCCGCCGGCGACTTGGAAATCGGCGACGGTAATGCCAAGCGCCCGGAAGATGATTTTACCCAGAAAAATAAACCCGATCGAGACCGCAAGCGCTGTAACCAGTGCCAATTCGCCCTCTCGCTGCCGCCGCAGACCCTCCGATCGCGCGCCCAGTCCAACAAAAATCGCCACCAGCCCGATCGGATCGATCGCGACAAATAGCGGAATAAAAGCGAGTAAAAACTTCTCGGCGAGATCGCGCATCGGCTTTACGTTTCGCGCTTCTACACAATCGCCGTCCTTCCATCAATAACTGGGAACAAACGCCAGAAGCAGTGGACGCGGGGATGAAAACAGCCATCGCGAAAGCGAACGTGGTCGCGCGACCAAATCAGCGAACAGGACCCAGGCAAAGTGACTTTCAAGAGCACCGTCGTTGAACTCGATGATGTGGAGTATGAGGCGGGACTAATTCGCCAACAAGATTGATGTGATCAAGCAATCCAGCACGAATGCAGCGATGTGCTGGGTACAGCAGATACTTAGGGCATTTGATCTGTGGCGGCGCTTGCTATCGCCGGGTCGAGGCATATCGGCCGACGTCCAGACGTGCTTTTGGCATTCCGACCGAAGTGGAGGAATCTCTGAATATTACGTGACGCAATGATGTGAAGAAACGCAGCACCGGCTATGGTCGTTCGCGAAAGCAACTTCGCGTCACTTGTGTAAGAGAATGGCAAGAGATGTCTCGGCTGCGCTCGACATGACAACGAGAGAATATCCCGCAGCGCCGGTCTCCGCCGAATCCAATTTGCGACGCTCGGGGAGCGCCGCTACAGAATTAGACGACCGTCTCCACACTTATGAGAATTTTTCGTCTGCTATTGGTTCTCTTCTCAATGCTTGTTACCAGTTTATTCGGAGCCGACCCCGAGGTTGAGCGATTGAAGCCCGCCCTCGATGCGATCACTCCGGACGGCTTGCTCAGCCATATCAAAATGTTGGCGTCTGATGAATTCGAAGGCCGCGCCCCAGGATCGAAAGGCGAAGAGCTTTCGATCAAATACATTAGCGATCAGTTCAAAGCCGCTGGATTAAAGCCAGGCAATCCCGACGGCACTTATCTCCAGGAAGTTCCTCTTGCCGGAATTAAGAGCACACCAGACGCGTCGTTCGTCGCCAGCGGGAGAACAATGACCCTGACCTATCCTGATGATTACGTCGCCTCTTCGGCTCGACTCCAGAATGAGATCAAAGTCGACAATTCCGATATCATCTTTGTCGGCTATGGGATCATCGCGCCGGAGTATGGCTGGAATGACTACAAGGATGTCGACGTGCGGGGGAAAACAATTCTGATGCTGATCAATGATCCAGCCATTCCCGATCCCAATGATCCGACCAAGCTCGACGAGAAAATGTTTGGCGGCCGGGCCATGACTTTTTACGGGCGCTGGACTTACAAATACGAAATCGCGGCGGAAAAAGGCGCAGCCGCCGCAGTAATTATTCATGAAACCGAACCGGCGGCCTACCCCTATTCGGTTGTGAAAACGAGTTGGGCCAAAGAGAATTTCGAGCTCGATTCCCCGGACAAGAACAAGGATGCCGTTCCGGTTCGATCTTGGATCACTCTCGATGTCGCGAAGAAACTAATGGCCGATTGCGGGCAGGATTTCGATGCGCTGAAGAAATCGGCGATTCGCAAAGATTTTCGCCCCGTGGCGCTGGACGCGAAGGCCAGCTTTGACCTCAAACAGCAGGTCCGCTCGTTCAAATCGCACAACGTCATCGGCCGGCTCGAGGGAAGCGATCCGAAATTGAAGGATGAATATGTCATCTTCAGCGCGCACTGGGATCATCTCGGCAAACATCCTGAGCTGCAAGGCGACCAAATCTTCAACGGCGCGGTCGACAATGCTTCGGGGGTCGCGGCCGTGATTTCGCTCGGGCAGGCTTTTTCGAAATTGAATCCGCCCGCGAAACGTTCGCTGCTTTTCCTATCGACGACGGCGGAGGAAGCAGGGCTGTTGGGCGCGAAATATTATGTATTGCATCCGCTTTATCCGCAAAAAAAGACCCTGGCTGACATCAATATCGACAGCATGAACGTATGGGGCAAAGCGCGTGACGTGGAAGACACCAGCTTCGGCATGTCCACCCTCGACGATCTGCTCGCCAAAGCGGCCCAGGCGCAAAATCGCGCCACGATTCCGAATCCGCGGCCGGAAAAAGGAAGTATTTACCGCGCAGATAATTTCGAATTCGCGAAAGCGGGTGTGCCATCGCTTTACATCGGCAAGAACGAGCACCTGCTTTCACGTGATCCGAATGGGCCGCTCCGCGGTGACGAATTCGACCTGCACGATTATCACCAGGTTTCGGACGAGATAAAACCGGACTGGGACCTTTCAGGCGCGGTGCAAGACGTCCAACTGCTTTTCCGGGTCGGCTACGACGTGGCGAGCGCTGACAAGTTTCCGGAGTGGAAGCCGGGAAGCGAATTCAAATCGAAGCGCGATGCATTGATGCACAAATAACAATTCGCGA
>QHNU01000220.1:543-6856 GCA_003218525.1 Verrucomicrobiota bacterium | reverse complement strand
CGATGACTGAGCAAATCAAGAATCACGATTCGGCCATTCTTTCGTAAAATCGAATGGGCGTGACCAATGGCCCGCTCCGGACGGGTGGCGTGATGCAGTGCCTGACTGAAAATAACCAGATCGACACTATTCTTCGCGATCGGCGGGTCCTGCATGTCTCCCAGCCGGTATTCGAGATTCTTGAGAGCGTGCTTTTTCGCCAGCTGCGACGCGAATGCCACCATCTTTGGGGAATTATCAACCGCGATCACCTTGCGCGCGGTTTTGGCCAGTAATTGTGAGAGCGTACCTTCGCCGGCACCGAGATCGGCCACGGTCATCGCCGGCAATAAGGTGATGAGGGTATGAGCGAGCGCCTCCCACGAACGGCCGGGCACATAGCTGCGGCCGAATTTCCCGGCCAATTCGTCGAAATATTCGCGCGCCTTGTCCTGCCGCTTGCGCAGCGCCAGCTTCAGCGCGGTCCGATCACGCTTCGTCTCGGGAATTTCACGCGCCATGGCGTGCACCAATTCCTGCGCCCGAACCCGAGTACCGTTTCTCTGCGAATTGCTCAAGCCGTAATAAACTTTCTTGCCCGCTCGACGATCTGTCACGGCGCCGGCCCGTTTAAGTTGGGCGAGGTGACTGGAAATACGTGATTGTCCCATGCCGAGGATCTCCTGGAGCTCGGCCACCGACAGTTCATCGCACTCGAGCAAGAGCATTAAACGCAGCCGGGTCGGATCGGCTACGGTGCGCAGGAAATTAATGGTTGACGGCATCCGCTACCAAAATGATATATCTACATATCATGATCGGTCAATATGTCTTGGGACAGTGTGACATCGTTAAAAATGTTACATCGTTACAGCGGCTGGACGGGTGCCTCGGCTGATCCAATTTAACCTTTTAACTCTTTTAACGAATCACGTTCTCCAAGCCATGGCGCGTCGCTTCATCTTTTCTTCCGAGTCCGTCGGCGAAGGTCATCCTGACAAGGTTTGCGACACGATTTCGGATGCCGTTCTCGATGCCTGTCTCACCCGCGATAAACACAGCCGGGTCGCCTGCGAGACCTATGCCAAAAGCAACGTGGTCATTGTCGGCGGCGAAATTACCATTCCGAATTTGACCAGGGGCACACACCTGGAATCGGTTATCCCGATCAATCGCATCGTGCGCGATACCGTGCGCGAGATCGGCTACGTTCACGACGACGACATTTTTCATGCTGAAAAAATTTTCGTGAGCACCGTGATCACCGATCAATCCCACGACATCGCCCAGGGCGTCGACGCGCGGAAAGTGAGAGGTAAAAAAACAGCCGAGCAAGGCGCCGGTGACCAGGGCTTGATGTTCGGCTACGCCTGTGATGAGACGCCGGAGCTCATGCCGGCACCGATCATGTTCGCCCATCGTCTCGGTCGCGAGCTGACCCGCATTCGCAAGAACGGCAAGGTGGCGTGGCTGCGGCCGGACGCGAAATCGCAGGTCTCAGTCATTTACGACGATGGTCGCCCGATCGGAATCTCCAACGTCGTCATCTCGACCCAGCATACCGGCGATGTGAAGCACTCCGAAATTGAAAGGTTCTGCGTCGAAAAAGTGATTCGAAAAGTTTTGCCGAAAGCGATGATGAATGGCACGACCAAATTTCTCATCAACCCGACCGGCCGTTTCGTCATTGGCGGTCCTTCGGGCGATACCGGCCTGACCGGCCGCAAGATCATTGTTGATAGTTACGGTGGAATGGGACGCCACGGCGGCGGCGCATTTTCCGGTAAGGACCCGAGTAAGGTCGATCGGAGTGCGGCCTATATGGGTCGATGGGTGGCAAAGAATGTTGTTGCCGCCGGTCTCGCCCGGAAATGCGAAGTCCAATTCGCTTACGCTATCGGTCATCCCGAGCCGGTCAGCGTCAATATCGATACTTTTTGCACCAGTAGCGTTCCGGAAGAAGCGATTCAGCGCGCGATCATGCGTATCTTCAGCTTCAAGCCGGCGAATATTATCGAGCAGCTCAATCTACTTCGCCCCATCTACTCGAAAACGACCAACTACGGTCACTTCGGCAAAATTGGTGATCCTGACATTACCTGGGAACAAACCGACAAAGCGGACACGTTACAGAAAGCAGTGCGGTAATAGTCCGCAGATTTTCGCAGATTTAAAATGCAGAAAGACCCCGAAACGTTCGCCACTATTGGAGCGGCGATGGAGCGGAAGAAATCTACTTGTGAGAATTCAATGACTACAACAACTGCAAAAACGAACACGAAACAGGACTACAAAGTCGCCGACATTTCTCTGGCGGATTGGGGCCGCAAGGAAATCTCCATTGCGGAAAAGGAGATGCCTGGGCTGATGGCGATCCGCGAAAAATATGCGCCGGAAAAACCGCTTAAAGACGTGCGCGTCACTGGATCGTTGCACATGACTATTCAGACGGCGGTTCTGATCGAAACGCTCGTCGCGCTCGGCGCCGCCGTGCGCTGGGCCAGCTGCAATATTTTTTCTACCCAAGATCATGCTGCTGCCGCCATCGCTAAAGCCGGCGTGCCGGTCTTCGCCTGGAAAGGGGAGAGCCTGGAAGAATATTGGTGGTGCACCTATCGCGCGATTTCGCACGCCGGCGGGAAAGGGCCGCAGCTCATTGTGGATGATGGCGGAGATGCGACTCTATTAATTCATAAAGGTTACGAACTAGAAGAAGGTAGCGATTGGGCGAAATCGGCCTCGGCCAACAAGGAAGAGCAAGTTATTAAGGATCTGCTCCTGGAAATTAATCGGGAAAATCCTTATCGCTGGCATGAGTTAGTCAAGGAATGGCGCGGAGTTTCCGAAGAAACAACGACCGGAGTTCATCGCCTTTACAAAATGCAGCAGGAAGGCCGGCTTCTGGTTCCCTCCATTAATGTCAACGACTCGGTCACCAAATCGAAGTTCGACAATCTTTATGGCTGCCGGCACTCCCTGATTGATGGATTGAACCGCGCCCTCGATGTCATGATCGGCGGCAAAGTCGCGGTCGTGTGCGGCTACGGTGATGTCGGTAAAGGTTGCGCCCAGTCACTCCGTGGGCAAGGAGCGCGTGTCGTCATCACCGAGATCGATCCAATCAACGCTTTGCAGGCGGCTATGGAAGGTTATCAGGTCACTACCATCGAAGAGACCTTGGGATGGGGTGACATTTACGTGACCACCACCGGCAATATCGATGTCATCACTGTCGGTCACATGGCGCGCATGAAAGACCAGGCCGTCGTAGCTAACATCGGCCACTTCGACAATGAAATCCAAGTCGATGCTCTCAATAGCGCCAAGGATGTGAAGCGCACCAATATCAAACCGCAGGTCGATAAATACACTTTTCCGGATGGGCATGAAATCTTTCTTCTGGCCGAAGGCCGGCTGGTTAATCTCGGGTGCGCCACCGGTCACCCGAGCTTTGTTATGTCAAACTCGTTCTCGAATCAGGTGCTGGCTCAGCTCGACCTGTGGAAGAACAAAGATCACTACAAGATCGGAGTTTATGTCCTGAGCAAGAAGCTCGACGAAGAAGTAGCTCGCCTCCACCTGAATAAGATCGGCGTCAAGCTCACGAAACTGACCAAGGCACAAGCCGATTATCTCGGTGTGCCCGTTCAAGGGCCGTACAAGTCAGAGCATTATCGCTACTGACCCTTCTTTCTGTCGTTCCGAGTCCTGAGCGAAATCGAAGGGCTCGGAATGACAAAAGCCCTACGAATACAGATACTCGTTGTGGTACTCCCTTTGAGGAGCGAACTAGACGTTTTCGTTCCCGACTAGGGGGTTACTCTGTCATGTCGAGCGAAGCCGAGACATCTCTAACTATTCCTTTGGTTCGAGTCAGAGATTCCTCGGCTTCGCTCGGAATGACAAACAGGCAGCTACGCTAGGAGTACAAGTACTCGTCGTGGTACTCGCGCTGAGGAGCAAACTGGACGTTTTCGTTCCCGATCTCGGGATACTCGAAAATTTTTCCTTCATAATTGCGGATCACGATTTTCTCGTTGTCGTGATAAAGGATGTAACCGGGATTGATCGGCACTTTGCCGCCGCCACCGGGCGCGTCGATAACAAACTGCGGCACAGCATAGCCGGTGGTGTGGCCGCGCAAGCCTTCGATAATTTCGATCCCTTTCGCGACGGATGTGCGCAAGTGCGATGAGCCATTGATCAGATCGCACTGATAGACGTAATACGGACGCACGCGGCAGATGAGAAGTTTGTGCACCAGCGTCTTCATCGTCTCGATGTCGTCGTTCACGCCGCGCAAAAGCACGCTTTGATTGCCAAGCGGAATGCCATGATCCGCAAGCCGCTCGAGCGCTTCTTTTACCTCAATGGTTAACTCGCGGGGATGATTGACGTGTACGCTCACCCAGAGCGGATGATACTTCGCCAGCATGGCGCAAAGCTCGGGCGTGATGCGTTGTGGCAGGAAAATCGGAACTCGCGTCCCGATACGAACGAATTCGATGTGTGGAATCGCACGAAGCCGAGCAAGAATTTGATCGAGCTTGTTGTCGCTGAAAAGCAAGGCGTCCCCGCCGCTCAACAAGACGTCGCGCACTTCGGTGTGGGTTTCCAGGTAACGATAGACCGCTTCAAATTCGGTATGCAGTTCCTGTTCGCCCACGCCGCTGACGACGCGGCTCCGGGTGCAATATCGGCAGTAGCTGGCGCATCGATCGGTCACCAAAAATAAGACCCGATCCGGATACCGATGCACCAGTCCGGGGACCGGCATGTGCGAATCTTCGCCGCACGGGTCGATCATGTCGTATGGGGAGGACCATGTTTCTTCGATCCGTGGAATGACCTGACGCCGAATCGGATCCTCGGCGTCGGCGCGCGGGATCAGGTTGAAAAAATGTGGGGTAATCGCGAGCGCGAGCTTGTCGCCAGAAAGCAAAACGCCGCCTCGCTCCTCATCGGCTAGCTCTAGATGCTCTTCCAGCTGCGCCAGACTGGTGACGCGATTTTTCAGCTGCCATTTCCAGTCATTCCAAAGCTCGGGTGAGACATTGGGCCAGTAACCTGGGGCATGGGAGAGAAACGCTTTCTCCTGTGCTCTATCCTCGGTGAGATTCACCATTTTCGATTATGTGGATGGAAACGTTAGGACCCTTAAAGAATGTGTCAACGCAGGCACCTTTTCGTGCGTTCGGCACCGGTTGGTTATCGCCCCGCACCGCGATAATTGGCGAAAGATTCAGCCCAAGCCTCAAGCGAAATGCCGAGTCGTTTCCCGCTTTCGGCAACCATGCCGCTCATTAAATCGCGGTAGTAATCGGTCCAACCGTTGGTCGGAGAACGTTGATAACCATGGAGTTCGGCGCCGTCGGCATCCCGCTGCGGCATAGCGAAACCGCGCTGCGCGAAATGATGACAGACTCCATGCAGCCACTCGTGCAACCAGACTTCACCGCGCGTTTCGTTCTGCCAGGCGGATGTCGGCGCATTCGCGATCGCTGCGTAAGTCGCGCCATTGCTCCAGTGGCTGGCGCCGAGTGCTAAACCCCACGCGCCGCTGGGGACCGACGTTTTGTTTTGGAAATTGTGCTTAGGCCAAAGCACGAAAACCGAATCGTGCCTGCGCGCAGGCGCGTATTGATCAAGCTCAGCCCGAGTATCGTCAGGCGATGGCCAGAAATCGTTTTCATCTCGCTCGGTTAATGAAGTGAGTGGCCGCGCAATCGCTTTAATTTCGTACTCGATAGCAGCGGCACCAAACGTGAATTCGCGCACGAGGTCAGGAAAGCCACGAAATGACTCTACTGCGTCCTCAATGGCCTCGAGTGACAAATAATGATGGAAACGGCGCTTGCGCAGGCCCGTCGTCGTTAATCGCACATCAAGCTCGTTATAAATGAGTAGCAATGCTTTCCAGATCACAACTTAATGTAGCACCGACACATCGATGTTCGCCAAAACGCCGAGCGGCTTTACATTTGAACGGTAACCGGCGCGATCATGTCGAAATTCCCACTCATGCGAACTTTTCTAGCGTTGTTGTTTAGTGCGGCCACAACCGCGGCCTTCGCCGCAAGCCCGGAAGTCACAGCCACTCCTACCATTCCACCGGCTGCGGCTGAGCCGGGCAAAGATGTGGTTCATGCTCTGAATAATGCTTTTGCCAAGGTTTTTGAAAATGTCGCGCCGAGCGTTGTCATCATCGAAGTGACAAAGAAAAACGATGGCAGTGAAGGCCTGAATTTCGATGACTTATTTTTCCAAGGTCAACCGCCGGACGATAACTCGCAACGACGCACTCCGCGAAATTTGCAACCGACCCAAAGTGAAG
>QHNU01000220.1:0-535 GCA_003218525.1 Verrucomicrobiota bacterium | reverse complement strand
ATCTTCACTAATTTCCACGTTGTTGAAGGCGCCGATCGGGTCCAGGTGAAATTGAAGGACGGACGGGAGTTTCCCGCGAAAGTTGTTGGCACGGACGAGAAAACCGATATCGCCGTCATTAAAATCGACGCGGCGAATTTACCAGTCGTGCAAATGGGCGATAGCGACACCGTGCGAGTGGGCCAGTTCGCCTTCGCCATCGGCGCGCCATTCAAGCTCGATTACACGTTCACCTACGGTGTCGTCAGCGGGAAAGGCCGAAGCAAACTGCTCAGTAACGGCGGCTATAACATTTCCGATTACCTCCAGACCGACGCCTCGATCAATCCCGGCAACTCCGGTGGTCCGCTCTGCGACATTGACGGCAAAGTCATTGGCATGAATACGTTGATCAACGGATTGAATCGTGGCCTCGGCTTTGCCATTCCGAGCAATCTGGCCAACGACATTGGCCAGCAGCTGATTGCCGGGAAGAAAATTGCGCGACCCTGGCTCGGTATTCGCATCGAATCGCTTGGCGACGACGCCAGCATTC
>QHNU01000219.1 GCA_003218525.1 Verrucomicrobiota bacterium | reverse complement strand
ATCGATTGCAAAAACAACGCGAACTCGAGTGGTGAAACGCCGCCCGCTCCACGCCAAAAAGTTTCAGCGGCGTTTTCTGCCGGCTTTTCAGCAGCGTTTGTGAGCAACGGTTCACGGCCGATCTCGATCATGGTCAGCGGCACCTGACCGCCGACCGGCTTGCTATTCTTGAGCAGCCAATCAACGAAAACCTCATCCATCTTCTCCACGTGTGGGTCGCGTGCCAGCAGAAGCGCAGTTAACAGCACAACAATTGCGAGAAGGAATCGTTGCATTGCGCGCGAGCTTAAGAAATGCCTTTGTCATGTCGAGCGGAAGCCGAGACATCTCTTTCTTTTAATCTTTCAGCGCAGAAAAAGAGAATAAGTCAGAGATTTCTCCGCTGCGCTCGGAATGACAGAAGGCCCTCATTTGCTTAGTTCGAGCATTCGCAGGATCGGCGCTTCTGCTCGTTTGCGAAGCGGCTCGGGCAAAATGATTTCCGGCTCAAGATCTCGCAAGGCATTGAATGCCTTTTCCAGCGTGTTCATTTTCATGAACCGACATTCCGCGCAGGCGCAGTGCTCAGTCGGACCTGGAATGAAATTCTTGGCTGGAATCTCTTTTTTTAACCGATGCAGCATTCCCGCTTCCGTAACGACGATGATCGTCTCGGCCGCCGAGTTTTTGCAGAACGACACCATCTTTTCGGTCGAACAAACTTCATCGGCGAGCATACGCACGGCCGCGGTGCATTCCGGATGGGCAACGAGTGGCGCACCGGCGTACTGTTCCCGAATCTTGCGAATGCTGCGCGCCGTGAACTCGACGTGGACGTAACAGGTCCCCCGCCACAAATCCATTTTGCGGCCGGTCCGTTCCACAACCCACGCGCCGAGGTTTTGGTCCGGCACGAAGAGAATGTTGCGATCGGATGGCGCGGCCTTCACGATTTTCTCCGCATTGCCGCTCGTGCAAATGACATCGCTCTGCGCTTTCACTCCGGCGCTGCAATTGATGTAGGCTATAACGTAATAGTTCTTATCCGTGTTCTTCTTCAGGAAAGTCGCGAGCGCCTCTGGCGGGCAGGATTCCGAGAGCGAGCAGCCAGCATCCAGATCTGGCAGAACGACCCGCTTGGTCGGATTAATAATCTTCGCCGTCTCAGCCATGAAATGGACGCCGCAAAAGAGAATCACGTCTGCATTCGTTTTCGCCGCCTGGTAGCTCAGCCCGAGCGAGTCGCCGACGAAATCCGCGATATCCTGAAGCTCCGGGACCTGATAATTGTGCGCCAGAATGATGGCGTTACGTTCCCGCTTTAGGTCAGCGAGATCTGCCGCCAGATCAACGCCACGGAAGCTCGGACCAATGCCACTCCGGTCCGCCAATCGGACGGACTCGGCCATCGGCGAGCTCGGAGCGACGTTTACACCTGCGCTTACCACTGAATAATATCGCCCTGCCGGCCTGATTCACAAATGAGCGAACAGCCCTATCAACTTGGTTTTGTCGGAGGTGGTAAGCTCGCCGGCTCGGTCATTCGCGGCCTTCTCTTGAAGAAATTTTGTCGACCGCAGCAGATTATTGTCAGCGAACCGAATGCGGAAACGCGAGCTCCTTTGCAAAACGAGCTCGGCATCTCGATTGCCCGCGATAATCGCCATCTCGCCGCTAGCGCCGAGACAATTTTTCTTGGGGTTAAACCGCAACTGCTTTTGCCCATCTTGCGCGAAATCCCCGATGGCCTTGAACACAAACTGGTTGTTTCTTTGGCCGCGGGCGTTCGCATCAAGAACATCGAGGCGGTAACACCCGCCCGCGTGATGCGGGTCATAACAAATACGCCGAGCGCCATTGGCCGCGCTGCTTCTGCCTTGGCTGCCGGCTCCAGAACGACGAGCGCAGATCGTGAAAAAGTTCGCACAATCTTCAGTGCGATCGGCATTGCTGTCGAGGTCGACGATAACGAAATCGACGCCGTCACGGCTTTGGGCGGGAGTGGGCCGGCTTTTGTTTATACTTTGATTAAGGCATTCGCGGCGGGAGCTATTAAAGCAGGCTTGAAAAATGAGAGGGATGCCTGGCAACTCGCCGCCCAAACGGTCTCCGGGGCGGCTGAGCTCGCGCTCACCAGCGGCAAAACTCCTGAGGAACTAATTGCAATGGTCGCAACGCCCGGCGGGACCACAGCCGCGGGCCTCCAAGTAATGGAGCAGCATTTGACCGCCGCTGGAATCAGCGCTGCCGTCGAAGCAGCGGCCGATCGCGGTCGGGAAATGACGAAGGAAAACCAGTAAGTGTGGTTCGCGGAGGCGCCTCCTTCGTCACAGTTAACCGAATCGCTCGTGCGCCGGTGATAGGGCACCCACAACGCAGGGTCGCTGTAACGTCCGCTGTCCCCGGCGGAATGTCTGAACAAACGTATGGCCACCATCGAGGGTTCGCAGTTCCTCGGTCGGGCGATTGAGGCCAATCCCCCCTACCTTCGCGTCGTGCCCTTTACGGTAGGGCGGTTCACCGAACCGCCCACAAGTATCGAAACCAATCGATTTATTTCAGAGCATCACGCATTGCCACAAGCGGAGCGGAACGGTCGAACCAGATTTCAAAGGCAGCGGCACCTTGATGCAACAGCATCAAACGTCCATCAGCCGCTCGTGCGCCTGCCTCTTCGGCAGCGCGAACCAATCCAGTCTTACCGGTTCCATATACGGTATCAAAAATCATTAAATGCGGCGCAAGGGCCCGCGCAGCGATTGGCGAAGGATCACGCGGCTGTAATCCAAGAGGAGTTACATTCACAATTAGATCCAGATTTGCCAGTTGAAAGCGGATCGCGCTTTCGTCCCACGGCACGGCCTCGAGCCGAGCGACCGGACCGAGCACGCGCGGCCCGATAAAATCCGAACGAAGCTCGTCCACGAGCTGTTTCGCCTTTTTTAGATCGCGATTCACAATTACCAGCCGCTCGCATCTCTCCCACGCGCAGTGAAAAGCGATGGCCCGCGCCGCGCCGCCCGCACCCAAGACGAGCACCCGCAGATCGCGCAAATCGATGGCAAAATTATCGCGAATCGCGCGTCCAAATCCTTCCCCGTCGGTGTTGAATCCCTCGACGGCGGCGCCGGAAATCCGGACAGTATTGACCGCGCCGATCTTCTTGGCCGGCTCATCGAGCGAATCCATCAAACCGACCGCGGCGATTTTGTGCGGGATGGTAAGATTCAGCCCGAGGAACTGCCAATCCCGCGCAAACTGAAGTGCCTCGCGCAATTCATCAGCTTGAACAAAAAATCGCGCATATTGCATCTCGATGTTGGCGTGCTTGAGGGCGGCGTTTTGGATTTGGGGCGAAAGCGAATGGGCGACCGGATCGCCGAAAACGCTCAGACGAATTGGCGGATGGACATCGTCCGCGACCTCACGCCAGTTCTGCAGATCTTGGAGCGTGTAGAGTGACTTCATCGGATCGCACTCATTGCGAGCCAACTCCAGGAATCCCGTTTCGCAAGCTGGAAGCTAACTTTCGCTTCAGGCGTCGGCACCGGGTCGGGATGACAATCAAATTGCCCATGATTAACGTCGTGGCGTCATTATGCCCGAGCCGACCGACAAGCATTCCGTTCCTACTGACTTCATACGCGAGATCGTCGCCGACGACCTGCACGCTGGGAAATACCGGCAGATCGTGACACGCTTTCCGCCGGAACCGAATGGCTATCTGCACATCGGACACGCGAAGTCGATTTGTTTGAATTTCGGCATCGCCCGCGAGTTCGGCGGCATTTGCAACATCCGCATGGATGATACCAATCCGACGAAAGAAGAGACAGAATATGTCGATTCAATCATAGCGGATGTCCGGTGGCTTATCGACGGCTGGGCGGACAAACATCTCGGAGGCACGCCGCTTTATGCTTCGGATTATTTCGACAAGCTTTACGATTACGCTGTCGATCTTACCCGAAATGCAAAGGCATATGTCGACGATATGACGCCGGAACAAACGGACGAATATCGGCGCATCGGCAAGGAAAGTCCGTTCCGGAATCGTCCTGTTGAGGAAAATCTGGATTTGTTAGGTCGGATGAAGGCGGGCGAGTTTCCGGACAATAGCCGGACTTTGCGTGCCAAGATTGACATGCAGGCGCCGAACATCTGGCTCCGCGATCCAGTGCTCTATCGCATTCGGCACGCGTCGCATCATCACACCGGCAGCAAATGGTGCATCTACCCGATGTACGATTGGGCGCACACACTGAGTGATTATATCGAAGGTATTACGCATTCCTTGTG
>QHNU01000218.1 GCA_003218525.1 Verrucomicrobiota bacterium | reverse complement strand
AACAACATCGGCGTGACGAAATATCCGAGCTTGAATGAGATGGGTTTGCTCGAGCATGCGATACGCGAAGAATTTAATCGCTCGGCCGAGCGGCGACTCGTTGCGCTGAGGCCGATCAAAGTTGTCCTGACGAATTATCCGAAAGATCAGGTGGAAGAGCTCGACGCGATTAATAATCCTGAAGATCCGAACTCAGGAACACGCAAGCTACCGTTCAGCCGTGAGCTATTCATCGATAGCGCCGATTTTATGGAAACGCCTCCGCCGAAATATTTCAGGCTCAGACCGGGCGGCGAAGTGCGGTTGAAATACGCTTACATTATTAAATGCGAGGAGATGATCAAAGACGCCGCCGGCAA
>QHNU01000217.1 GCA_003218525.1 Verrucomicrobiota bacterium | reverse complement strand
GTGCAGGCCGACCGAAGCGAGAAGGACGATTCGGACCAGCCATAGCAGCGGGCCAAGATCGCGCAGATGTTGGGCGTAATCGTTGATCCAGCGTGGTCCGAGAAAAATCTGGAGATTACCGATCAGATGACCAATCACGAACAGCAGCAAAATCATACCCGTGATTGCGACAATCATTTTCTTTCCAATGGATGAGAGATAAAACGAAGAAATCGTGGTCACGCGGGCAATACAGTTGTCTTTTTTATTTTAGCGTTCAATCAGTTCCTCGTGGCTCTTGGCCTGGATTTGCTTGAACGCTGAAACGGGCATCATTATCAACACGCGAAACGATGTCTTACACTTCCACTGAATTACCGCGGCGCTCCTTCGGCGAAACGATGCGTGCAGACGTTTGGTGGACGCAGCCACTGATCGTCTTTCTCGGCTTGGGCACTTTTATCGTTTATTCAACCTGGGCTGCCTTTCAGGGAAACCATTACTTCAGCGGCAATTACATCTCCCCGTTTTATTCTCCTGAACTTTTTGGGAATTCCCCGCACAGTTGGTTCGGCGCGCGCCCAGCCTGGTGGCCGGGATGGTTGTTGTTTTCGCCCGCGCTGCTGATTCTCTGGGCGCCGGGCGGATTCCGGCTCACCTGTTACTATTATCGCGGCGCTTACTATAAAGCATTCTGGGCCGACCCACCCGCCTGCACCGTTGGGGAGCCACGCAAGACTTATCTCGGGGAACGCTCGTTTCCGCTTATCATGCAGAACGTTCACCGCTATTTCCTTTATCTAGCCTTGGTTTTCATCGTGATTCTAACAATTGATGTTTGGAAAGCGCTTTGGTTCGCCGATCCATCTGGAAAGAGTTCATTCGGCATCGGGATTGGCACGATCGTTCTCGCCGTCAATGTCGTTCTCCTTGGCGGCTACACGTTTGGTTGTCATTCTTTGCGACATCTGGTCGGCGGATTTCGCGATCAATTTTCGCGCGCACCTACTTGCTACCAGGCCTATCGCTGCGTGAGCTGCCTTAATCGACGTCATATGCTTTGGGCCTGGCTGAGTTTGTTCTGGGTTGGCTTTTCTGACCTTTATATCCGGCTTTGCTCAATGGGCGTGTGGCACGACCTCCGGATTCTCTAACGCATGCCCGATTATGAAACTTTTCAGCATGACGTTCTCGTAATCGGCGCGGGCGGCGCCGGATTGCGCGCAGCAATCGAGGCATCTGCTTTTGGGGTTTCTGTCGGGCTAATTTGCAAATCGCTCCTCGGCAAAGCGCACACGGTCATGGCAGAAGGTGGCATTGCGGCCGCCCTCGCGAATGTGGACGATCGAGACAATTGGAAAGTCCACTTCGCCGATACCATGCGAGGCGGTCAGTACGTGAACAATTGGCGCATGGCCGAGCTGCACGCGCGTGAAGCGCCTGCTCGGGTCCGCGAACTGGAAGCCTGGGGCGCGGTTTTCGATCGAACGAAAGACGGACGGATTCTGCAAAGGAATTTCGGCGGACATAAATATCCGCGTCTCGCCCACGTGGGTGATCGAACGGGTCTGGAGATGATCCGTACTCTTCAGGATCACGGCGTTCACCAGGGCATCGATGTTCACATGGAACGTACCGTCCTGGAGTTGTTAAAACAGAATGGCCGCGTCGTCGGTGCGTTTGGGTATGATCGAGAGCGGGGACGCTTCCTTGTGTATCGGGCTAAAGCAGTCGTGCTCGCAACTGGCGGCATTGGGCGCGCTTATAAAATCACGAGCAACAGCTGGGAATATACCGGGGATGGCCATTCCCTGGCCTATCGCGCCGGCGCCGAACTAATCGACATGGAATTCGTACAATTTCATCCAACCGGCATGGTTTGGCCGCCGAGTGTGCGCGGAATTCTTGTCACGGAAGGAGTGCGTGGGGAGGGGGGCATTCTTACGAATAACCAAGGTCGCCGCTTCATGTTCGACGATATTCCCGAAAACTACCGGGCGCAGACGGCGGATAACGAAGAAGAAGGCTGGCGTTACTGTCAGGGCGACAAGGATGCGCGGCGTCCGCCAGAGTTACTGACCCGTGATCACATCGCGCGTTGCATCGTGCGCGAAATCAAGGCAGGGCGGGGGAGTCCGCATGGCGGCGTCTTTCTCGATATTGCCTGGATCAAGAAAAGGATGTCGAACGCCGAGGACTACATCAAAAGAAAACTGCCGAGCATGTATCATCAATTCAAACAGCTCGCCGACATTGATATCACGCAGGAACCGATGGAGGTGGGCCCGACCACACATTATGTGATGGGCGGAATTCGGGTCGATGCCGATACTCAGATGTCGCGCATCCCAGGACTATTCGCGGCGGGCGAATGCGCCGCTGGAATCAACGGAGCGAATCGGCTTGGCGGAAATTCGCTTTCGGATCTTTTGGTGTTTGGAAAACGTGCCGGCGAATTCGCCGCGGATTTCGCCAAGAAAAATCCGGTCGCCGAAATTGACAGTGGACAGATTGAAGAAATGGCGCGTCACGCATTGGAGCCGTTCGAGCGTGGTGGCGGTGAGAATCCTTATGCGGTGCAGCATGATCTTCAGGAAACCATGCAAGACAATGTTGGTATTGTTCGCACGGAAAACGAAATGATCTCTGCTCTGGAAAAATTGGAATCGTTTCGCGCGCGGACAGGTCGCGTCGGTGTTAACGGTAACCGTGAGTTCAATCCCGGTTGGCATACCGCTCTCGATCTGGAAAATCTCTTAACCGTTTCCGAAGCGATAACGCGTGCAGCGATTGAGCGAAAAGAGAGCCGGGGAGCGCAATTCCGCGAAGATTTTCCCGACAAAGATCCAAAGTTCGGGAATGCGAACACGATCGTTTGGCGGGGCGAGGATGGCGGGATGAAAGTGCGACTCGATGCAATTCCAGAAATGCCGGTGGAATTGAGGCAAATCATTGAGGAGAATCCTTGAAGCGATCAAGCGATGAAGCGATGAAGTGGGAAGATCAGCCGAAGCATTATCAGACGTTCGAAGATCTGGAGGTTTACCAAGCGGCGCGTGAATTTCGAAAAGCAATGTATCGGGTCGCCACGCGGTTGCCCGTGGAGGAAGAATTTGCGCTAGCCAGTCAGATTCGCCGCGCGGCAGTCTCGCTGACTAATAACATCGCTGAAGGGCGCGGTCGTTTTCATTTCCTCGACCAAATTAAGTTTACGCTGCAAGCACGCGGATCTCTGGAAGAGCTATTGGACGATCTCAACGTTTGCATAGACCAGAACTATTGCCCTCAAGAGGAGATCGAGAAATTGAAATCTGAAGGTTGGCGCGTTCATCAACTGATTAACGGCTATATCCGCTTTTTGCGGGGCCGGACTTTGGGCAGTCCGCCGCGGGTTGAAGAATTGCCCGCGGATGGCGAACTCAACGAAGAGGAAATAAATGACCTGTTCTTCGGCCGCTTCAACGCTTCAGCAGTTCAACGCTTAAACGAATGAAGTTCTTCGGCCCTTTCAACCCTTCAGCGGTTCAGTGCTTCAACGAATGAACGCCACGTTCAAAATCTGGCGCGGCGACGCCAACAGTGGCGGATTCCGCGAGTACGCGACTGAAATTTCCGAGGGTATGGTGGTGCTCGACGCGATCCACCAGATTCAGGCGACTCAGGCGACCGACTTGGCCTGCCGATGGAATTGCAAAGCCGGTAAATGCGGCTCCTGCTCGGCGGAAGTAAATGGCATGCCGCGTCTGATGTGCATGACCCGAATGAGCGATCTGCCTCTGGAACGGCCGATCACGGTCGAACCGATGAAGGCCTTTCCGGTCGTGAAAGACTTGATCAGCGACGTGTCGTGGAATTTTCGGGTCAAAAAGCGGATCAAGCAATTTAAGCCGCGTCCGCCGGATGCGCCCGACGGAACCTGGCGGATGGCGCAGGAAGACATCGACCGCGTGCAGGAGTTTCGAAAATGCATTGAGTGCTTTCTTTGCCAGGACGTTTGTCATGTGCTGCGCGATCATCATATGCACGACCGATTCATTGGCCCGCGCTTTCTGATTTATGCGGCCGCGCTTGAGATGCATCCGCTCGATACCGAAGATCGGATTCCGGAACTGCGCGAAGCGCACGGAATCGGCTATTGCAACATTACCAAGTGTTGCACGAAAGTTTGCCCGGAAAACATTGAGATCACCGACAACGGAATCATCCCTTTGAAGGAGCGCGTGGTGGACGAATTTTACGATCCTTTAGGCTGGCTTTGGAAAATGGGAACCAAAAAGAGCCAAACGGGCCCAAAATAATGCCCGACCTGAAGCCGCTGTCAGCTGAAGCGATTCCGAGCGCTTTGGAAAAAGCGGAGCGTTACCGACTGTTGAACGAACCAGCTGAAGCAGAGAGCATCTGCCTTGATGTGCTAGCGGCGGAGCCGGAAAATCAACAAGCGCTCACCACGCTCCTGCTCGCGTTGACCGATCGTTTTAGCAAAGGTTATGGTGTGAGCGACACTCAAGCGAAAGAGATTTTAGCCAGAATCAAAGGCGAATACGAGCGCGCCTATTACAGCGGAATATTGGCGGAGCGACGCGCTAAAGCGCAACTCGCCCGCGGCACGCCTGGTTGCCACCACCAAGCCTACGAAGGTTTCCGCGAGGCCATGCACTGGTTCGAGAGAGCGGAATCCGTTCGTCCCGCCGGAAACACCTGTGCCCGCATGATCGCAAAGAACCAGCTCACCGCGCGCGAAGACGAAAACATCGAACCACCGCTGGAGTGATCCCGCCATTTTTCCGCAAGTTCGATTTTACAATATGAGCGCGAAAGCGGGCTAGCTGGAGTTCCCCATTCCGCCGCGTTGGGCGCTTGCATAAATCCACAGCCATTCAGCAGCATTGCTATCAAAGTTTCCAATGTCTGCGCCGAAGTCTCGTCAAAGCAGCACGCAATTTCGATTGACGTACCCGAGAATGGGTCCCTTTGAGATCTTCCGTCGAATTCGCCAAAGGAAGGTCAGCTTTCAACTCATCGAGTTCTCTTTGAAGATTTGCTACGCGCTCCAAACATTTGACGTGATTAGACTCCAGGTTCCGGATGCGGTAAACTCGCAGCTCGAAAGCACTCTCCATTTCGGCAGCTATGGTGTGCGAAGGTTCGAATGGGCCCGGGTTTCTCACTAATTCATCTTCTAGTCTGTGTGCCTCCTCTACTACTGCTAGGTCCGTCGCCGGATCAGAAGATTCGAAATCCGGCGGCACGTTGGAACTGTTGATGCGAATCCGAATAGGTTCGAGGCAGGCGGACTCGTAAGGTTCGTTAAGAAAGCTCAACAGTCCGCGTATCGTCGCTTCGGGACGATCGATCAAGTCTGAGTATTGGAGTCGGCGAACGACCGCGGAACCATATGCTCGTTCTGCTTGAAAACAGGGTCGCGCGGTCTGCAACCAATATTGGTAGGCTTGTTGTTCATTCTCTACCGCGGGTGGTCCTCCGGTGCGAGTGAAGTTCAGGAGTGACCGCACCACCGAGCCGACATCCCGAACCAAATGAACGAAAACAGCATTTGGAAACAATTTGCGCACGCCACATATGTAATGAGAGTTTTCCGGGCTTCCATCGACCCACCGTTGTTTGGGATCGTCAGGCGACCGGGCGATCTGGAATGCAGTTTGTGTTTCCGATGAGTCTGCGGTGGCGGTATGCCCCCGCGCTCTTTCCTCGAACTGTTGCCGATGACCGATCAATAACTCATTAATGGTCTCACCGAATCGAAGGAAGAATTCTTCACGCAGCAGGCCAATCGCGCTCAACTGCGACCGCGGTCCTCGGCGCGTTCCAATTTCATATGCCACACCGACATCAACGGCGAATCGCCCCATCCAGTCGGACTCTTCTTGAACAAGAATGTTAGAATGCTGACCGAGACACCATGTTAGAATACTTGTCCCAGAACGAGGCGAGCCAACGAGGAAGATTGGTTGATTCTTTATCGAGGAACCCATCGTGATTTTACCAAAACGCGATAATATAAGCTGTTTGATTGCGGCAATGCACAACAAAAGCTGCCGAACCTCTACTGGCGTGCGTGATCGGCTTGTTGAAGAACGTCAATGATGGTCGCCCTTCTTCGCCGTTATAGGAAACGACCAAGGTTCAGGCCACCAAATGCCATGCTGGAAGTCTGGCCTCCGATGAACAGTAATCGACTGGAATCCTGCGGCTCTGCAATGTTGCAATACAGCCGACTCAGCAAATATGCGCATCTCCAGAGTTGATCCTGGGCCTCCATGAAAGACTAGGTCGGTAAACGACTGTGAAATGCCCGTCTTTGTCATATTATCAAGGTGGTAAACTCCATCACGTTCGGTAACTGTAAACCGGTCGAGTTCCGGGAAGTGTTCAATGGTATGAGATTGCAATCCATAAGGCACTGTTAAAACAAAAAGTCCTCCCGGTTTTAGCATTGTGACTACATTTTGAAACGCCTTCTCAACCGGAGGGACGACATGTTCGAAAATTTCCGA
>QHNU01000216.1 GCA_003218525.1 Verrucomicrobiota bacterium | reverse complement strand
AGCACGCCGGTCGAGAATCACAATCCAATTGAAACGTATTCCACACTCGCAATTTGGGAAGCGCCGGACCGGGTCGTGATTCATGAAGCGACCCGCGGGATCAAACAACTGCAAAAGATCGTGGCCAACGCGTTCAGCTTACCGATTGAGAATATCCGAATCATTTCACCGTTTGTTGGCGGCGCGTTCGGTTCAAAGGGTTTTCAATGGAGTCATACACTGCTGACGGCCGCCGCGGCGCGGTTGGTTAATCGACCGGTCAAGCTGACGTTTGCGCGTCCGCAGATGTTCGACTCAGCCGGCCAACGAGCACACACTTCACAAGCGCTTTCTCTAGCGGCCGATCGAAACGGCAAGCTGGTCGCACTGCGTCACGCTACAACGACACATTGTTCGCCGGTTTCGGAATATGCGGAGTCGTGCGGACTTTCGTCGCGCATGCTTTATTCGTGCCCCAACGTTGTAGTTTCGCATCGCTTGATGCGCTTGAATTTCACCACGCCCTGCCCGATGCGGGCGCCGGGGGAAGCTCCAGGAGTTTTCGCGCTCGAATGCGCAATGGACGAACTCGCCTATAAACTTGCAATCGATCCGGTTGAGTTGCGCATTCGCAACTATGCCGACACGGACGAGAACGAAAAGCGCCCGTGGACGAGCAAACATTTGCGAGAATGCTATGCACGCGGCGCAGAAAAGTTCGGTTGGTCGAACCGAGATCCTAAACCGAACTCAACCCGTGCCGCCGACGGGTCCCGAATCGGCAGGGGAATGGCGACCGCTATTTATCCCGCCGCTCAACAGACCGCGGCGGCCAAAGCGACGCTCACCGGCAATGGCGACATCGTCATCCGTAGCGCTACCCATGAAATTGGCACCGGCACCTACACGACAATGTCCCAACTCGCGGCCAGCGCACTTGGTGTTCCTCTTGAGCTGATTCGCTTTGAGTTGGGCGACTCGGATTTCCCGGAGGCGCCTAATAACGGCGGCTCGTGGCAAACGGCGAGCGTTGGCCCGGCAGTGCTGGGGGTTTGCGGAGAGCTGAAGAAGCAAATTTTTAGTGCTGCCACCAAGGTATTCGAAGGAGCGCCCGCTGATCAAATGGAGCTGGCGAACGGCTCTGTTCGCATAAAAAATGAGCCGTCGCGCAGCGTCAGTTTCACGGAATTGCGATCTCGGGCCGGTGTTCCCTGGATTGAGGCGCAATGGAAATCGGAACCGAATAAGGAAGAGCGGCAACAATTTTCCTTCTATTCATTCGGGGCCGTATTTGTCGAAGCCAGTGTAGATGATTTCGGACAAACGCGCATAAGACGGGTAGTCAGTGTCTATGATGCTGGGCGAATTCTGAATCCCAAGCTCGCGCGCAGCCAGATCCTCGGCGGAAATCTCTTCGGCATTAGCATGGCCTTGATGGAAGCGACGATTCCCGATCCGAAAATAGGCCGAAACGTGAATCCGAATTTGGCCGAATATCACGTGGCAGTTTGTGCGGACACGCCGGAGTTCGACGTCGATTTCGTCGACGAACCTGATCTACACATGCCCGACCTTGGCGCTCGCGGCATTGGCGAAATTGGGATCGTCGGCATGCCGGCGGCGGTCGCGAATGCGATTTTTCACGCGACCGGCATGCGGGTGCGCGATCTGCCTATTACGCCAGACAAATTACTGTGAGTGCTACGGATCAAACATCGATACCGGCCCACTCGATGAGCCAACCGATCAGTCGGGTTGATGGTCCACTAAAAGTGACCGGCGCAGCGACCTACCCGGCCGAGTTCTCCGTTCCCAATCTTGCCCAGGCTTTTGCCGTCATGAGTGCCATCGCACGCGGTAAGATAACCGCAATCGATAGCACGGCCGCCGAAAAAGCTGCCGGCGTCCTCGCCGTGATCACGCATTTAAATGCTCCCAAGTTACCGGAACCGCCGAACGCGCAAAAAACCCAAGGTATTCGCATCGAACAACGGATCCCGCTGGTGGATGATGTCATTTCGTATGGCGGGCAATACGTTGCCGTAGTCGTTGCCGAAACTTCGGAGCAGGCGCGTTATGCCGCATCCTTGCTAAGAATTTCATACGCTCTGCAAAAGCCTGCGTTGCGCATGGAGGATGCGCTGAAAGCGGATAAGCCACCGCAGCAAGAAGGGCAACGCCTTCAAAAAACCAAGGGCGATCTCAACACTGCATTGCAAAATCCGGAGTTCGTTAGGATTGAACAGACTTATTCAACGCCGACTGAAACGCATAATCCGATGGAATGCTCGGCGACGATTGCTGTCTGGGACACCCCTGATCGGCTCACAATTTATGATGCGACCCAGTACGTAAAAGGAGTGCAGGGAATTGTCTCTCACGCGTTTGGTTTGCCTCGGGACAACGTGCGCGTGATCTGTCCATTCGTAGGCGGAGCATTCGGATGCAAAGGCCCGGTGTGGCCGCATACGATTCTGGCGGTCATGGCAGCCAAAGTGGTCAACCGTCCTGTCCGCTTGGAATTGACACGACACGCCATGTTCAGCGGAACCGGTCATCGGACGCCGACGACTCAGAAGATCACACTTGCGGCAAGCCGAGACGGGAAATTACGAGGAATTCGACATCACAGCGAAATGGTGACGTCACCCGTGGGATGGTGGGTCGAGAGCTGCGGCGCCGGATCGACGAACGTGCTCTACGATGCACCCGCCATTTCCTTCGACCATGAAGTGCGCCAGGTGAACATCGCGCAACCTTCATTCATGCGGGCGCCCGGGGAATGTCCCGGCACCTTTGCGCTCGAATGTGCCATGGACGAGCTTGCCTACGCGCTGAAGCTGGATCCGTTGCAACTGCGCCTTGTGAATGATTCCCCGAATCATCCGATGAAAGGAATTCCGTGGTCGGCGAAACATTTACGCGAGTGTTACGAAAGCGGCGCAAAAGAGTTTGGCTGGTCCCGTCGCAACGAGGAGCCCCGCTCGATGAAAGATGGCGATTTATTAGTCGGTTGGGGCATGGCAACAGCGACATATCCGGCACACGCCGGCCGGGCCGATGTGAAAATTCAGTTAAATGCCGACGGTACCGCTTTGGTAAAATGCGCGGCGCATGACTTAGGTACCGGACAGTACACTGTCCTCACACAAATCAGTGCCGATGCCATCGGTTTGCCAGTCGAGAAAGTGAAATTCGTATTGGGTGATTCCGATTTGCCATTCGGTCCGGTTGCTGGCGGATCGCAGACGACCGGCACCGTCGGCTCCGGAATTGCCCGAGCGGCGGAAGACTTAAAAAAGAAGCTCTCCGATCTTGGTGCTGATCCGGCTAGGCCGGATTCATTCGGTCAAGCTCTGAACCGGGTCGGAATGAGGATGCTGGAGGCGGAGGGTAAGTTTGAGTTTAAGGAAGACGAAAAGCTCGCTTTCCAAAGCTGGGGTGCGCATTTTTGCGAAGTCAGAATTGACGCCGATCTGCCTATGGTCCGTGTGACGCGCTGGGTAAGTGTGATGAATTGCGGCCGTGTCGTAAATCCGAAGACTGGCGGCAGCCAAATTCTCGGGGGAATTGTCATGGGAATCGGTATGGCCTTGGAAGAAGAGACACACTACGACCCGGCCACGGGACTGCCGGTCACGCGTAATCTGGCCGATTATCACGTGCCGGTACACGCCGATATTAACTCGATTCAACTGCATTTTGTCGGCGAGCCCGATTATGCTTTCAATCCTGTGGGTGCACGCGGAATGGGCGAGATCGGCATCACCGGCGCGGCTGCTGCGGTCGCGAACGCCGTGTTTCACGCCACGGGAAGGCGGGTGCGCGATTTGCCGATTACTCCCGACAAATTGATCTAACAACCGTGAAGGAACTCGCAGAAATCTTGCACGAATGGGAGCGGCGCCGGGATCAAGCGGTGGCGCTGGCAACGCTTGTCCGCGCGCAGGGATCAAGCTATCGACGCGTCGGTGCCCGAATGCTAATTGCATCCGACGGGAGCAGAGTCGGATCGCTCAGTGCGGGTTGTCTCGAAGAAGAGGTGGCGACATGCGCACGGCAAGTCATCCATACCCGCGAGCCAACTATGATGTCGTTTGATACGCGGCGTCGCTTTGGCTGCGACGGTAGCATCGAGATTTTCGTCGAACCGGCGGCCGAGGAATTTTTGGCCGATCTCGCTCGGCACTTTTTACTCCGCCGCACCTGCATCATAGCCACGGTTTTCGAGAAGGCGGAGCGGCTCGGCAGCTTCATTTCAACTTTGGATTACGTCAAAGCCGGAACACTCTGCCAGATTGTCGAGCCGCCTCTGCGGTTGATCGTTGTCGGTGACGAGCCCGAATTGCCGTCCCTTGAAACTTTCGCGCGAACACTCGGCTGGCAGATCATGAACTGTCGGTCGGTTGCCGAGTTTCCGAGCGAATTCGACTCACGCACGGCTGCGCTTATCAAAACGCATCATTATGGCCGCGACTGCGCCGCTTTACGTTTTCTGCTACCGAAGGGATTGCCTTATCTCGGATTGATCGGACCACCCCGGCGACGTGACCGAATTCTTGGAGACGTTCTCGATTCCGGCGCCGAAATGGGCTCGCAACTTTTCGCGCCGGCTGGCTTGGATTTAGGCGCCGAAAGCCCGGAGGAAGTCGCGTTGTCGGTCATTGCCGAGATTCAATGCGTCTTTGGCCAAGGATCTGGCGAATCGTTACGTAGTCTGAAAGCACCGATTCATTGCGCGCGGGAAAAATTGCACCCGGCCTCAGCCGAAATCATTAGGGGTTAGTGGAAAAGATCGCCGCGATCATTCTGGCTGCTGGTCCATCATCGCGTCTCGGCCGGCCGAAGCAATTGATTGAAGTAAACGGGCAGTCACTTATCGAACGAGCATTAAATGCCGCCAACGGCGCTGGCTGTGAGCCTGTGCTGGTCGTGACTGGTGCAAATGACCAGCAGGTGGTGGCGCGAATTCGGACGTGTGGCGCAAAGATCGTAAGGAATGTTGAGTGGAAACAGGGACTCGGCTTGTCAATCCGTGCGGGAATCGAACGATTACTGAAAAGCGATCCAGAAACTTCTGCCGTCTTACTGATGGTTTGCGATCA
>QHNU01000215.1:593-5125 GCA_003218525.1 Verrucomicrobiota bacterium | reverse complement strand
TAACGAATTGTAAGGGTCCCGAGCACGCTCCCGGCTGCCCCGCTATCGTTGCTCTCGCTGATGGCAAAACCGTTACTTCCGACAAAAGTGCGGTTTTGTTGATTCCGCGCCAATCCATAGCCCTCGATTCCGATACCGAAGTAGCGATGGAAAAAATATTTCGCATCTATACCGCCACCCCAGGCATGATCGACCCCGAGATATCTATCGTCTCGCCAGTTTGTACCGGTAAAGGCGTAGGTGCCCCACAAGCTGACGTCCCACTCCGTATCCCGATACCACTCCGGACAGGGTACCTGCTGCTGGACTGCTTGCTTCATCTCTTTGCCCGACGTGTAGGTCTCGGTCCCGCCGAAAGCGACAGACGCGAGCGCCCCTAGGGCACAAATCATGACTGTAAGCTTTTTCATCATTTCTCCTTGGTTTGATTTTCTCCCTGCGGCCATACCACAAACCGATATCGCCTCCTTGTCAATAACGGATTATGAATCAGCAGCGGATGTGCCAAACGCCCGTTAAGACTTTAACTCCGCCCCGGTTGTTGCGTCGGTAATGATGAACTTCTCGTGGTGGAACGACGGGTCGCCGCGGAACATTAACTTGCCCGCATAACGTCGTTCCAGCTCGATCAAGAGTTCTTCGTCTTCCTCTTTCAATCGCCTGAGCACGTCCGGATTGAGGATGACACGAAACTCATGCACGCTGTCTTGATATTTGCGCATGACCGAGTTGAGCGTTCGATGCAACTCAACGCTCGTCGTCATCGAGGTTTTGACGACACCGCGGCCCTGGCAGTAGGGGCAGTTTTCGTAAATCGAGTCGCTCAGGCTTTCTTGGGCGCGCTGCCGTGTCATTTCCATCAAGCCAAGCGGAGAAATCGGCAGGACATGAGTCTTGGCCTTGTCGCGTTTGAGGCGCTCTTTCATTAACTGGTAAACCGTCTGCTGGTCTTTGCGGCTCTTCATATCAATAAAATCGCTGATAATGAGACCCCCAACATTCCGAAGCCGCAATTGTCGGGCGATCTCGTCGGCCGCTTCCAAGTTGGTTTGCAAAATCGTTTTCTCGACGTCGCGCCCGCCTTTGTTCCGACCGGTATTCACGTCGATCGCGACCAAAGCTTCGGTTTCGTCAATCACGATATAGCCGCCGCATTTGAGCCAGACCTGACGATGAAAGGCGTCGTCGATTTGTCTTTGTACGCCGAACGTCTCGAAGATGGGCGACGCCCCATCGTAATAATGCAAACGATTGCGCGAACGACGCGAAATATCGCCGATAAGAGCACCCATCCGCTCGATGGCATTGCGATCGTCGCAAACGACTTCGTCAATTTCCTCCGTCAGAAAATCGCGCACCGTTCTCTCGATTAGGTCCGGCTCTTCAAAAACGCGATAAGGGGCGGGATAATCTTTGATCGCCTGCTCCACCTTGGCCCAGTGATCGAGCAGGAAGCGCAAATCCCGCACAAAATAGCGCGCGCGCTGACCTTCGCCGACGGTGCGGATGATCACTCCGACGCCTTCGGGCACGTCCAGCTCACGTAGAATTTTCCGCAGCCGTTCCCGTTCTTTCGGATCCTCGATCTTGCGCGAAATACCGCTGCGATCACTGAACGGCATGAGCACGAGATAGCGTCCAGCAAAGCTCAAATTGGTCGTTACCCGCGGGCCCTTGGTTCCAATCGGGCCCTTGGTCACTTGGACAATAACGTCCGAGCCGACGGGATAAATATTTGGAATATCTTTTGCCGTGATCCGCTTGCGATGACTGCGCTTGTTCGGGCGATCGATTTCCTCGATGCCACTATCAAGCGCAGCTGGAATCGCGTCCCAAAAATGGAGAAAGGCGTTCTTTTCAAAGCCGATATCGACGAACATCGCCTTCAACCCCATTTCGATGTTCTTGACCCGGCCCTTGTAGACAGAGCCGACGATATTGCGAGCGCTGTTGCGCTCGACGTTATATTCTTCCAGCCGTCCGTTTTCGAGTAACGCCACGCGCCGCTCGAGTTTCTCCACACTGACGACTAACTTGTTCCCGGTCTTGCGCGGGATCCCTAAAATCCTTCGAACCTTCTCGATCATAATTAAAATACTCAGTTCCTGACGAAGCCGATTGCTTCGCCGGTCTATGCAAAATTGCCGACTGCATCATTAGCGTCCTCCTGGCCGGCGCTTCGGCGGCGGAGTTGGCAGCGGTGCCGGAGTGCGGCGACCACCGAACAAACGTTGAAAAAAGTTTTGTTTTTGAGGCGGTGGTGTGGCGACCGGCAACGCCCGGGCAACACGCGCTTGGCGCCCACTCACCTTGCCCTGCGCATCCGCTTCCGGCTCCACTGCCGGATCATCGCCGGCCCCAGCCATCTGTGTGTCGGCTGTTTGTGAATCGTCGCCATGCTCTTCATCGGCGCCGGTCACGCTCGACTGGGCGTCCTTAAAAGTCACCTCTTTGATCGACGTAAACGGATTCGCGTGATGAGCTGGCGACAGCCAGGCCACTTGTGGTGTAAAAGTGCCCGCATCCGTCGCCAATGTGCGTTCCATGATCCGGGTGGCGATCGGAGCTGCGACCCCTCCCCCGTGCTCACCACCCTGCACCATGACCGCGACGACATACTTCGGTTGATCGAAGGGCGCGAAGCAACAGAACCAGGCGATAGTGTCTTTCTTTCCGTTGGTACTTGCCTGAGCCGTGCCTGTTTTTCCCGCGACTTGCACGTCTTTCAATCGTGCACGACCGCCTGTTCCGCCATCTTCGTTCACCACTTTCCAAAGGCCGCGCCGAACCATCTCGATCTGCTCGCGCGAAAAATCGTTGCGCAGATCGGCGTCGACTTTTGGCTGCGCTGAAACAGCAGGTACTCCGTTCTCATCGAGAGCGGGGCTACCGTCCTGATTCAGGACTTTGTCGACAAGGCGAGGATAATACGAGAGGCCGCCATTCGCGACCGCCGCGTATGCCATCGCCATTTGGAGTGGGGACGCCAACACATAGCCCTGACCGATCGACACGTTGGCAGTGTAAGCCTGCGACCAGCGTTCGCGCGGATAGTGAATCGCCATCCAATCCGGGCCGGGCATGATTCCGGGCTGCTCGCCAGTCAGATGAATGCCGGTTTCTTTTCCAAGTCCGAGAGCGTTGCCGGTTTTATCGATCGAATCGATCCCAGCAGCATTCCCGTATTGATAGAAAAACGAGTCGCACGAAACCTTGATCGCGTCCGTCAATCCGAGCGTGCCATGTGCGCCTCCTTTCTCCGCAACCCAGCATCGAAAATAATGATCGCCGTAACTGACACCGCCGCTGCAGTTGAACCGCGCGTTCGACATATTCCGTCGCAATCCGGCGAGCGATGTTACGATTTTGAAGGTCGAGCCCGGTGGAAAGGTGCTGATCGCACGGTTGATCAATGGCCGCGCTTCATCTTTCTGTAACGTCGTCCAATCCTTGGCCTTGATGCTAGGAATGAAAGTATTCGGATCGAACGACGGCACTGAAACCATCGCCAGCACGTCGCCGTTGTTCGGATCAACCACGACCGCTGCACCACGCGCAATCGCGCGTAACGCCTCCTCCGCGATTGATTGGATGCGCGCGTCGATCGTGAGAAAAACATTGGCGCCTTGCTTTGGCGGATCTTCCCGCAACACACCGTCGATCACACCCTTGGCGTTGCGCCGCAAATAACGCACGCCCGGTTGGCCGCGCAGATATTGATCGAATGTCTTTTCGACGTTGGATTTCCCCTCGACGTCTCCCTGATAAAAAGTGAACTTCTTCGCCTCTTCCTTATTCGTGTCATCCGGAGGGCCAACGTAACCCAGCAGATGCACCCCCAACGCACCATATACGTATGAGCCCATATACATATGAGCGCACCGGTTTGATCGCGATATCCACACCCGGCAATCCGACATCATGTTCAGAGAATTTTGCCATCGTCGGGAAATCAATATCTTTGATGTAGCTGTACGGAACCTCGGTATTGGTCCGGTAATGTTTTTGTAGCTGTCCTGCGTTGTAATCGCGGACCAGATCGAGGTCATCGAGACGCGGCACGATGCCGTCATTCACGATCTTGACGATGTCGGGTTCCTTCAGGTCTTTCGGCATCCCGCTCACGGTTCCGCGGTATTCTGTAAGCGGGGGCTGACCGTATCGCTGGCGATAGCCTTTCACCATTTCGGGCAGATAAAAATCGACCTCGTAGCTAGCCCTATTTTGCACGAGCGAGAGCCCATTGCGGTCGCGGATCTCTCCTCGAATGGACGGAATACGCACAGTCGCCTCCGAACTGCCGCGGATGCGCGCCGTCCAATCCGTGCCGCGAGCGACTTGGACCCACCAAAGCCGCAGGCCAAGCGTGGCCAGGCCGATGAGCATGAGCAGTCCCAAGAGTTGGAGCCGCAGAACTGGGCTTAAGCGTCGTCCGTTCATATTCTCAATTCACGCCTGGGCAGATAAGGGTAGGCAGTGGCACGGGCCAGCCAATGCAGCATCCAGAACACGAGCGGCGCCATCAACATGGC
>QHNU01000215.1:0-567 GCA_003218525.1 Verrucomicrobiota bacterium | reverse complement strand
GCCACCAAACCTCTCGCGAGAAAAAAAGCGAACCGCGCCGGAACGAGAGCATCAGGTATTGGCCCAGCAATATGGCCGAGGTGCAAAGACCACTCATGATGCAATGCACTTCCCAGCGCCCACGCGCGAACAACGGCCGAAGGCCATGCATAATTCCCGCTAGCACAGCGTAGAGCAATATCGACGACCCTAATGAGATTTCAACATGCGTGCCCACTACTTGGGCGTTGAAGGTATCGAGCAGGAAACCCGCCCAGAATGCCAGCACCAGCACAAGAGGGAAAGGCAGCGCCATTGCCCCGTAAAACACGAGGACCGGCGTGATATAAATATGAGCGTTGTACATCCAGTCGAGCGGCGGAATAAAAAACTCCACAATTTGCGCCATAAACACCAGACCCATCAGAATGACGAAGAAAATCATTTGCGGCCCGTGACTACGAAAACATCCTCCAGTTTCGACAAATCGACCGCAGGATTTAGTTGCGCCTGGCCGTCGAGCTCGCGCACCCGAAAACTTTTGACCATTCCAAGTAACAGTCCTGGTGGAAATACCCCACCAACCCC
>QHNU01000057.1 GCA_003218525.1 Verrucomicrobiota bacterium | reverse complement strand
TCGCGATCGACAAGAATGCCTAACCTTTGCAGTGGCTCGAGGTCCTCATCGATATGGCCAACCCGGTCCAAAACCGTTTCGTAATAGCTGGATGGTATCTGCAAAAATTCCAAGCCGCGCTTTTGAAGTTCGGTCACAGTAGCTACGATGTTCTTGGTCGCGATCGCGACATGCTGAACACCTTCTCCATGGTAAAACTCGAGATACTCCTCTACCTGGGATTTTTTCTTTCCTTCCGCCGGTTCGTTGATCGGAAATTTCACGAATCCATTTCCATTACTCATGACCTTGCTCATCAAGGCTGAGTATTCGGTAGAGATATCCTTGTCGTCGAAGGTCAGGATATTACGAAACCCCATCACCTCTTCGTAAAATTTGACCCATGGATTCATCTGATTCCATCCCACGTTTCCGACACAGTGATCGACGTAGAGCAGCCCGGTTTCCTTTGGTCGATAGCTGGATTCCCATTTTCGAAACCCTGGCATAAAAACGCCGTGGTAATTCTCCCTCTCGATAAAGACGTGGACGGTATCACCGTAGGTGTGAATGCCGCTCATGATCAACTGCCCGTCACCATCGCATAAGGTGACCGGCTCGAGATAACTCTTGCCCCCGCGCTTTGTGGTTTCTTCCCATGCCAAGGTGGCATCTTGTACTTTCAGAGCCAGCACTTTCACTCCGTCCCCGTGCTTGTAGATGTGATCGGCGATCGGATTGTCCGGATGTACCGGTGTTGTCAGGACAAAGGTCAAATTGTTCTGACGGATGGCATAGCTGGCCCGATCTTTCGTTCCCGTTTCCGGTCCAGCATAGGCAAGACTTTGAAAACCAAAGGCAGTCTTATAGAAATGCGCCGCCTGCTTGGCGTTACCGACGTAAAATTCAATATGGTCCGTTCCTTGAAGCGGCAGGAAATCAGTTTCGGCCGCTGGCGCTTTTTTCGGAGCTGCAATTGTCGTTGGCATAGTATTCCTTCGCGTTATTAACGCCATTAAAGTATAAGATCGACAATCGCACCCCGCAAGGGTAGCGCATGCGTCTCGCGTGTTGGTTCCGGCGTCTCGCCGAAACAGGCTCCCGACAAGCCCGCAATTCAGCCAGAACTCTCGCACACAACAATCGCGATCGCGAGGACGCGCTCGCTAGCACGCGAGACGCGTGCGCTACCCAGAGCGGCACCGCGGCCACGTGTAATTGCTATATCTTATTGTTTTTCCTCCGGCATGGGCGAGGCGGCGAGTTTTTGGAAGCGCGGATCATTTCGGAGCGGATCGAACATGGGATCGAGCCGGAGCAGCGCAGGAGTAACCTGCTGGCCGGCCGGTATTGAGAGCAGTTTCTGTAACGCGGCGATGGCGCGGTCGGGCTCTTCCGTCTGCGCTGCCGCCTGGGCGAGGCCGCTCGATCAGTTTGAATGCGGCTCAGGCGCGAGCGCGGCCGCCGTCAGTTCAAAACGAACCTGATCATTCCCCTTTCCAGTTGCCCCGTGCGCGATGGCATCCGCCGCCTCCGCGCGCGCGATCTCGACTATTCGCTTCGCAATCAAGGGACGGGCGATGCTGGTCCCGAGAAAATATTGTCCTTCGTAAGTCGCGCCCGCCTGAAATATGGGAAAAACAAAATCACGAGCGAATTCTTCGCGCAGATTTCGATGATGCACTTCATCGTGCCTGCCGGGCGCGCTTTCTCCTCCAGGCCCTCAAGTTCCTCTTCCTGTCCAATTATCGGCGCAGAAGGCGACAATCTGTGCGTCGTAGTTGTGCCGAAGCCAGCGAAGAATTACCGAAGTGCCGAACCCGCCGGAATACGCGAGAACAATCTTCATTTAAGAACTCGACGGTGATAAACCGCCGCGACGGCGTCAATCGCCGAAGCTGATTTCGACATCGCGAGCGGTTTGCACCATTTCGCCAGTTGGCGGAACGAGCCGCAAGCGATTGACCGCGTCCGCGATTGGGACATGGCGAACTTGATAGTTTTGGTAACTCACCATCGAACCGAATTGACCTTCGTTGATTAACTGCACCGCTTTCACACCGAAGCGCGTGCCGAGAATACGGTCGAGCGTGGTTGGTGCCCCGCCGCGCTGCAAATGCCCAAGTACACAGGTGCGAGTTTCCTTACCGGTCCGAGAAGCAATTTCGCGCGCCACGATGTCGCCCATCCCGCCGAGGCGAAATTCGCCTTCTTTCATTTCTCGTTTCACTTGCCGTCCGTTTTTAGGTCGCGCCCCTTCGGCCACGACAACAAGGGAGCTGAGATTACCAGCGGCATCACGGGCTCGAATGGCATCTGCCACTTTTTCGAAATCGAAGGGAATTTCGGGGATTAAAATGATATCAGCGCCGCCAGCCAATCCTCCGTGAAGGGCGATCCAGCCGGCGTGACGCCCCATCACTTCAACAACCATCGCGCGTTTGTGGCTGGTCGCGGTCGTGTGAAGCCGATCCAGCGCGTCCATCACGGCATCGACGGCGGAATCGAAACCGAATGTCATCGCTGTTGCCTCGAGATCGTTATCGATCGTTTTAGGAACGCCCACGCAATTGATCCCAGCCTCCTGCAATTGGAGCGCAGTGGTCATCGATCCGTCACCGCCGACGATGATCAGCGCGTTGACACGCGCTTCCCGTAGAACCTTGCGTGCCTGTTCGATTACTTCCATGGCGACCACTGCGCGATCACCCGCTGCCACCTTGGAAATGAAGTGGCCCCGATTCGTTGTTCCGATAATCGTTCCGCCCAAGGGCATTATGTTTTCGGTGCATTTGCGATCGAGCACGGCATAATCGCCAGGTGGGAGCAAACCTTCAAAGCCGTCCCGAAATCCAATCACTTCCCAGCCGAGCTTCTCGGCGGCGAGAACGACACCGCGTAGCACAGCGTTGAGGCCAGGACAATCGCCGCCACTCGTCAGCACTCCGATCCGCGGTTTCATTCGCGGTGAACTTACAATCTTCTTTTTGGATCGACCAGTCGTCCAGCCGCGGCCCACTGATCGTAAGCTTGCCAACCCTGCCGAACGAGGCGTTCCCCGTCACCAAACCGATCGGTGCTGCCGAGCACCACAACAATCAAATGACGCGGGAAAATCTGGGCCGATTCGCCTTCCTTAATGATCTCTGCTTCGCGATTAGCCGAAAGGACCACGCATTCGCCGGCACGCGCCGTCTGCCCCGTCTTGACACCGTCAATGCCATTTTGGCCAAGCAAATCGTTTGTCGTGCGCACCAGAGAACGCATCTGTTTACCGGCGCGATTGAAAGAGATTTCACGCTCCCTTTGCGAAACATAAAAGCGGAAGCTGGCCTTGTTCATCGCGTAGCGAGTCAGGCGCGCGAGATCAATCGCGCACGAATATGGCATCGGCCGCTGTTTCTGGTCGAAGCCGGTAGCATTCGTGAACCGAGTCCGATCCATTTTAAGTTGTCTAGCCAGGGCATTCATCTGGCCCACGAACGCTCCGATCGGCGTAATCTTCGAACTCGGTCCGGCCGGAACCAGCGACTCAAGTGTTTCGCCAACCTGATAGGCTAGCGTGTTGGCTGCGATGTTGTCCGATTGCACGAGCGCAGCGTAGAGCAGGTCGCGTAGCGTGAGCGTATCGCCGGGTTGAAAACCGACTTCGTTCTTTTCGATACCGACAAAAGCTAGCGGTGGGATGGTTGCCAGTTGGTTGAGATCGCCCCCCTTCTTCTCGGCCCAATCCAGTACGACGCATGCAGTCGCAATTTTTGTAAGGCTGCCGATCTGGCGCTTGTCCCTGGCGCCTTGCTCGACCAGCACGTAACCGGTCTGTGAATCAACAACTAAATAGGAAGGTGCCGCTGCTGCGGCAGTCTGCGCTACCGTGGCGAGCGCGGAAAATGCGATGACGATCCTGAGAAATTTGCGCACAAGAATCACTGCCTAAAAAACCGGCAGCACCTTAGCCAGCGCGATCTGATTCGCAACCGAATCGGGATCGGCCAATTATTCCGGCAGGCTAACGTTGGCACGCGCGCCGTAGCGATACGGGTTCGTGCTCAGAGTCAAATAAACACGCTCCGCCGCGTTTTGCAGGTCGAAGTGGGTCGCCCGACCAAGTCCACTGGCACGCACGGTCCCGAGCTTACCTTGAAGTTGGCTGCCACCCGACATGTCGAATTCGTAGACAACGATACCGCTCTTCACATCAGTGACGCGAACATGCAGCGCCAACAATGATTGGCCAACACCAAACTGGCCCAAGAGAAATCGACCGGCCGGGCTGCCACCGTCAACAAGACTGAATTGGCCGTCGACCAGCCATCCGACGCGCGGAACCTCGTTCGGCTTCAGAATGCGGGCAGGCGCCATTTTCTCCAATTGTTCTTTAAGATCTTGCGCAAACTCTACTGGCGTGAGCGCCTTGCGAATTGGCAGTTCGCCGTCGCTTTGTGCTTCGTCTCCCCTAAAACTCGCCGTATCAATGCAAAACGGCCGAATATAGATCGCGCTTGGTCCATAAGCACCGACCCCACAATTCGCTGTAATCATCCGGATGCGAGATCCAAAATCTTTCGCGTCCACAGGAGCGGCAACGCCGCCACCGTTTACCTGGCTTCTGGTGACGTACATGTCCGCGCAAGAGCAGAGCAACAAGCCGGTCAAAATGGCAATGAAAGCTTTCATAATTTCTTCGCGAGATGCCTACTCCTGGCGGAGCACGACCCAGCGCGCGACCATTTTAATGCAACTATCGTGCCGTCCCGAAGCGAAAATCACCCCTCGGTCTCAGTCGAATCCGCACAGCTGCGGGCGCGATCGACGAGTGTCCGCATCATGAAATAGGCGGCAATTGCGCATGGCACAGCGAGAAAAAGCGATCCTACCAGCGTAGGCCAAATCAATCGGACAAAAACATCGCTGTGAAGATAATCCCAGACCGAGACGTGACCGAGCCTGACATGCCGGGGTTTGGTCCCGTGCAGGACACGGTATCCGACCTTGTATTCCCACCAGAAAATCGCCGGCATCAAAGGCAGGATGACGTCGTGCAATGTAACTGCAATAGCCGCAGCGATTTTATTGCACTTGAGCAGCCATGCGGTCCCAATCGAGAGCAGTGTTTTCATGCTCCAAAGCGGGGTAAAGCCAAAAAAGATTCCAATGGCCGACCCCAATGCGATTGAATGCGGGCTGTCTGCAATCGTCATCAATGTCATGTGATGCGCCGTCAGCCATCGTTTCAGGCGCGCGAGTGGAGCGGGTAAGCGAGGACCGTCGCGCAAACTTCTTTCGTCCACGGGTAAGATTAGCTCAAAAGAGTTCGCCAGTCTGCGGCGGCAATGCTACCAGCTGACCCAGCGCTTTTCGCAATCGCAGGGCAGCGTGTGGCGCGTAGTCCCGCGCGTTGTTATTAAAAACAACGTGTACTTCCTTCGCCCTGCGGGCGAGCGTCTGCGTCCGCTCTGCCACCTCCGCAATTTCAGCATCGGAGTAATTGTAATTGAAACGCGCGGCGACAGTTTTGCCGGTCAGATAACCTTTTGCGTTGCGTCCGTGCAGGCGCAGATACGCAACGTCGGAATTGGTAATGGCGTCAATATCGGTCGGCATGATGGTGAAATGGTTTTCACGCGGGGCATCGACGTTGACAAATATTGCGTTCCATTCATGGAAGAATTCGATGCTGCGTTCCAGCTGCTCGCCTTCGGCCCAGTTCCGATTTCGCAGTTCCACCGCCACGCGAAATTTGCGGGTTAGCTCCAGCACATGCTCGAGTTCGTCCAACTCATGTTTCCGCGCCGAAAAGGCTGGTGATAATTGCAGTAACAGCACGCCGAGTTTATCAGCGCGCTGCAAAACCTCGAGCGCCGGCGTGAAGGCAGCGATCATCTCGCGCTCCACTTCCGGTGTGCGTGCGACCTTAGCGCTCTTGTCCAAGTGCAACTTTTTTACCACCGCAGGTGGGAGAAATTTTGCCGGCGTGGAATGATGCGAGAGCAATTGATGCAGTTTGACGTTGAAAACGAAGTTGGCCGGCGTGCTCTCGCGCCAGCGGCGCACCATCCCTGGATCCGGGACTGAATAGAATGACGAGTTTAACTCGACCATATCGAAATGTTGCGCGTACCAGGCGAGGCGATCGGCCGCGGGCATTTTCTTTGGATACCAGTACTCGACAAAGCCGGGATCGGACCAACTCGCCGTCCCGACAAGAATTCTCGCCACCGTGGAAGGACGACCCCGCCATTAAAAAAGCAAACAAGCTCGCGACGATTTGGTTACCTGGATCGCATCTAAGTCTCGGTCTGCCAATTGCCGGCGCCAGCGAAAGCGCGATATGGGACCCGTCAGATTTGATCGCGGGGAGCCGTGAATTGCGAAAAATTGGTTGCGGGGGCGGGATTTGAACCCGCGGCCTTCAGGTTATGAGCCTGACGAGCTACCAGGCTGCTCCACCCCGCGTCTTGAAGGAACCAATATGACGTTTCGTGGATGTGCGCGCAACAAAAAACGAAACGGCGATTCGCAAAAGACTGCTTGCCGCGGGCAACATGCTGGGCAAATTAGCCCGCCGCCGGCGCGCCCCGCGAATTCCAGCGTAGCTCAGTGGTAGAGCGGTCGGCTGTTAACCGATTGGTCGTAGGTTCGAATCCTACCGCTGGAGCCAATGCAGCGGGCCCTCAACTTTTGAAGGGTGTGGAAAGTATCGCCGCTGCGGTTTTGGCAGCCACGCCTCCGATTTTTGCGCAAACCTGCTGTTAATCGCGCTGGGAATAAACCGCGCGGAAGGGTTCAAGGAGCTATTAGCCCGAATCTAGAGGCTGGTGACCGGCGGCCTTTTTATTCGCGCGTGGCCACTCAATTCTATCCACTTTGCTATGACTTGGCCGTTTCCGATCGAACGGTTCGATCAGCTCTCTGGCAATGGCATACGCTGTAGCAGTTCGTGCACCGGGAACTGGCCCGTCTGGTTCCGCAGATGCGGGCGTTTTTGTGCCGAAATGTTCGGTGAGGTGCTCATGAACGAATCAACCATGGAGATTCGAAGATTCTGTTGGGCATCGCGCCTGCTATAGGTTCGGCCGAGCCTGGGAGTTACCAGTGAATTCTCTTGGCGCCCAACGATGAACGAGCCGACTAGAATTCCAATCCATCACGAGGCCAGCCTTGTCCCCAAGGTCGCCAGCGAATTGAACAATCTCATCCAGATTATCTCAGGAACTCATAGCGTCCTCGAGAACATTTGGGAAGGAACCGAGGTCTCGGAGAAATATCTCGCAATATTGCGAGTCAGCGTTGGCCGCGCGCAGCAAATAATGGCGCAGGTGGTGGCGCAAGCGGGCGGAGCCAATGGCCGAGTCGGGCCCAGTCCCGAAGTTGAGAAAGTCTCTGCTCCGGTTTTGCCGGCGCCCCCGCCTCCGCCCAAACATACTATTCTCGTCGTGGACGACGAGCAGATGGTGCTTTCGCTGTTGCGCGATGTTCTAACCGAAGGCGGCTACGAACCAGTATGCGTGCAGTCTGGATTCGAGTGTCTCAATCTGTTACGCCGCAATCCGACAGGTTACGATCTTGTCTTACTCGACCTAGCGATGCCCTTCATGGATGGTGAGCAGACGTTCGAGCAATTGCGCCGCATTTCGGGTACAGCTAAGGTTGTCCTGACGACTGGTTTCTGCGAGAAGGAACGGCTCGAGCGGATGATTAGTGGCGGTCTGAGCGGTTATTTGGGCAAGCCATTTCGGAATGAGGAACTCCTTCTGATGGTCGCTTCAATCATCGAACGAGCGGAGAAGAAGCCGTCAAATAGTTTCAATGAAGAAATAGCATCGGGTGCTATGACCCACGCGTGAATCTGCCGCAGTAATCGCGCACGTATTCAGTTAACTCTCTTGCTCGGCCTCTTTGAAGGAATCAGATCGGATTTCTTGGAGCAAAATCCGGCCAAGACTTAATGCTTTGCGGTTGAACCGCGATGTTGTTGGGCTCGGTGAAGTCTTCCAATCCGAACGTACAGCAGGACGCAATGCTTCTTTACCGGACAATTCGTGGCGGAGAGTCTATCACTGACCCAATGACCTAACGCTTTCGCATAAGCACCGGCAGCCCAGGCATAATTGCTCCGGGGCCAAGAGCGTGTCGAACCGGCAGCCAGCCTTTGTCCTCCGCTCGTACCCGTCGTTGATAGCAATACCGACAGTGCCACATTCCCCGAAGTAACAGGGACAACCTGAGTTAGGCGGGGTTTTTCGGAAGCACCGTGAGGTTCATCCAAATGCTTCCGGAGCGATCTCCACTTGCTCGTACAGAACTTGATCCACCGTGCATGTGTTTTTGATGTAGTCCTTGAGCGCCAAAATCCCTCGGTCAAGTACCTGTCGATGTTGATCCAGCATGCTTGATAGCTCCTTAAGTTGTTCAATATCGACGAATCCGAGCTCGGCGGTTGAAAAAGTGTTATCGAGGGAACCGCTGTACAACAAGGTGTCGGGCCACTCGAGGCGTTCTGCTCGTGGTCTCACCCCGGCGTTTTTGAGTTGATTCGCGTAGGCGTCGACGTCGAGATTTAGCAATCGTTCATTAGGTTTTAAATATTTTAACTTTCGCACTTCGAGATGTTCGGCGTCTTGCTCAAACACGGTAGATTCACATATCCTTTGAAGTAAATTGACCTTCCAACTCGCTACTGCCGAGAGTGCCCCGGCCATGTCGGGAACGAACTTGTCTAGCGTCTGTTCGAGGGAATGAAAGGTTTCTGCAAAATCGTTCGCGCCGTCTCGGATGCGCCGCTTTGTGTTACGTAGCACAAATGCGAAGAGCACCGGATTATTATGTTCGATAGCAAATTTTGCTCGTTCCGATATGTACGCTGTTAGCGACTTTAGCTCGACTAACAGATAATAGAGGCGAGTGAGTGACACGCATGCAGCGCCGCGACCATCAAGCGCTCCATCGAAGTCCACTGACTTTAAGCGTTTCGCTAAAAGCATCGCAATCTGGCCAAGCAAACTGATCGCACTTAGCATTGAATGGGAAGTGTTGTGCTACCGGGAAAAAAATTGCAACATTAAGTCGTCAAAAGGTACCGAATGTTCTCATCGCCTGATAAGAAATGCCGGAGAAGCAGTGTAGCTCGCGACATGAGATTTAAGGCGCGGCAAGAGCCTCTTCCACGGTCGGAAAGATCAAAAAGAATTTCTCGAGTCGTGCGCTTTCCAAAATTGCTCGTACATCCTCCTGCACTCCAGCGAGCATAAAAAGACCGCCGTAGTCCTCCACGTCTCGCATGGCGTTAATTAAAACGGCGAGGCCCGAACTATCCACGTAGCTGACTTGTGAGACGTCGACGACGAGACGCGACGGTCTTTCTTTAATCCTATTGCCTATTAAACTGGCGATCTTGGGAGAAACGTGAAGGTCGAGCACGCCTGTGAGTGGCAAGACGCTGGGTGGTTGCGGTGCAGACATATTCGCTACGGGTCCGAGAAGATGTCACGCTGGCTTGAATCGTCAATTGGAGCCTGCTATCGGGTTTCCATCCCAAGAAAACCTATAGCAACCGAGAGTCTGGAAGACGCCAATCTTTGGGCATCACGGTAATCTGGCACGATTATAGCAGCAAGGGCAGAGCAAAACGTGAACCAGACGAAGGCGCGTATTCTTCATGTTGACGACCATCAGGATACCCGTCTGCTGATCGCGGCGCTGCTCGCACAATGCGGTTACGGCGTGATGACAGCAGGAACTGTTGCTGAAGGAATACAATTAGCGACGGAGATTTCGTTCGATTTGTGCATTCTGGATGTTCGACTGCCCGATGGTAATGGCGTGGCCTTATGTCAGCAAATTTGCAAATTGCAACCAGATGTTCCGACTCTTTATTACTCTGCATACGCCGACGAAGCCGACCAAAAACGCGCCCTTTCAACCTGTGGCGATGGCTATCTCAGGAAGCCAATCTGTATTGCTGAGCTTGAGGAAGCTATCGTGGACCTGCTCGATAAACATCGGCAGCGCAAACGCCCCAAGACGGTCTGCGAGGTTTGAGAAAATTTCCAGGCTGCGGGGCACAGGCCTGCGAAGTGTCTCTTATAAATGGATTTTGGTAATCCTTCTTACGGAGCAAATCTTAGGTTGTGAGCTGATTGGAACAGACGGTGACCTAAAGCGCAGAGTCTAGCCAGCTTACGTCATCTCACCGCGGAATGACGGTGCGCCATTGGTGCCCACTAGACGCGGATGACCTATGCCGCCATCAACGCCCACGACACGTGTTCGACCAGCGTCTGGCGATTATACGGTTTGGAAAGAACCCCGCGAAGTCCGTCCGCAAGCATGCTATTTAGTTTATCCTGTCCCACGAACCCCTGGCCGAGAAAGGCGCTGCAAAGAAGAATGTTTGCATCGGGGTTTAAGGCGCGAAACACAGAGAAAAGGGCATCGCCTTCGATCGAAGGCAGGAAGAAATCAAGAATCACCAGCCCAATTTGCTGATCGAGCTCTCGAAAGATTTTCACTGCCTGGGCGCCATTGTGAGCGACCGCGACCTTGTAGCCTTCCTCCACTAAGACGTCGGCTGCGTATTCGGCGATATCGACGTCGTCTTCCACAATCAGGATTAATTCCCGCTCTGACGTTGGATTGTGGATCTTGACCGGGCCAACATCGCTCGAGTCTGTTGCCGACTTAATCATTGCTCGCGCGCAACTGCTTGGCCTTGATCGAGTCAACCGATAGCTGTGCGGTTCTAGAAGTCAGATCGACGCGGCCATGAAGCAATCGCACCAGATTGTTTTCCATTCCGTGTCGCTCGGGGCTGGAATCATATCGAGCGATTGCAGGGTGTTGGACAGAGTGCCGATTCACTAGAGGCTCTCCCGGTCGAACATAGCAATCCAACCCAGCATCTCGCATGCCTCTGTGTCTGTGCCAGTCTATTACTGGTGCCGACGGAAAGAGATCGATGCCTGGTCCTCCACGTCAAAGCCTTAACGCGTCACGTAATCGCCAAGAACGAGCGACAGAAGGATTAATAGCCACAACACACCCGCGACGGCGACAAAATGAAGCAGTTTGCTGCCGCCACGAATGTGCATGAAGAAGAGCATAATCAAAACAGCCTTCGCCATCGCGATAGCGAGCGCAAAGACCAATTTGAATGGACCCAAATCGATATAGCCGACCGACCAGGTGATCGCGAGCAATGCCATCAAGGCGATAAACGTTTTCCAATAAAGCTTCGGCAAAGATGTCGTCATCGATGTCCAGCGAGATAGAGAAGTGGAAACAGAAAGACCCAAATGATATCGACGAAATGCCAATACAGGCCGGTGATCTCTACCGGCATGAAATTTGGCGAGAACTTTCCAGCTCTCGCCAATAAGGCCAGCACGAGTATTAACGCAATGCCAACGGTGACGTGGATTGCATGGAGGCCAGTTAGGGCAAAGTAAATCCAGAAAAACAGTTCAGCGTTGGCGGCGTCGGACCCATCCCAGCGAAAATCAAATCGTGGGACCAAATGTTCGACGAAATCTTTGCGGTACTCGAACCCTTTAATGGTCATGAAGAGAATTCCGAACAACGCGGTCGCGAGCAGCAGTCGCACGAGTTGCTTCCGCCGATCGAGCTCGGCGGCCCGTACGGCGAGAGCCATCAATAGGCTGCTAAAGAGAAGGACGGCGGTATTTGCTCCACCGAAGACATCGTCGAGATGCCGGCTCGCGAGCGCGAAGACGTGACCGTAGGTGAAGCGGTAAACAGTGTAGGCCAGGAAGAGGCCCCCAAAAAACATCACCTCCGTAGCCAGGAAGATCCACATTCCAAGCTTGGCGGCTGAATGTTGTTGCTGGATGTCGTCGAACTGTTCGGCAACAACGGCAGTGGTCGTGGCATTCATCTGTTAGGCGTTCGCCATGTGCAGATCCCGATCGGCCTCGGCGTCGTACAGGTAAGGTGACGCGGTCGCGATTGGCGTCGCCTCAAAATTGTGGACCGGCGGCGGTGAGCTGGTCTGCCATTCCAGCCCGGTCGCGCGCCATGGATTTGGCCCGGCAAGCCGGCCGCGTTTCAGTGACCACAGGAAATAGATCAGCGGCAGCACATACCCCACCCCGAGGATGGAGGCCCCAGCGGTCGACAGGACGTTGAGCATTTGGAATTCGGGAGGATAAGCATGATACCGTCGCGGCATTCCCAAGTATCCCAGCAAGAATTGCGGGAAGAAGGTGAGGTTGAATCCGATGAAAGTAATCATGGCCGCGAGTTTTCCCCAGAATTCGGGATATAGGCGCCCGGTGATTTTCGGCCACCAATAATGGAGGCCGCCCATGAAGGCCATGACCATGCCTCCGACCATGATGTAGTGGAAATGAGCGATGACGAAATACGTATCATGGACATGCACGTCGACCGCGAGTGTCGCGACGCAAAGACCAGTCAGCCCGCCGATGGTGAACAACCCGATAAAACCGAGTGCATAAAGCATCGGCGTTTGGAAAGTGATCGAGCCCTTGTACAACGTCGCGGTCCAATTGAAAACTTTTACTCCGCTGGGCACGGCCACCAAAAAACTCAAGAGTGAGAAGATCATCCCTGCGTAAATCGACTGGCTCGAAACAAACATGTGATGGCCCCAGACGATGAAGCCGAGCACGGCAATGGCCATGCTTGAACAGCCGACCCAGGCGTATCCAAAAATACGTTTGCGCGAGAAACAGGTAATCAGCTCGCTGATCACACCCATTCCCGGCAAAATCATGATGTAAACGGCGGGATGGGAATAGAACCAGAACAGATGTTGAAAAAGGATCGGATCGCCTCCGAGCTTGGGATCAAAAATTCCCACACCCCACAAACGTTCGACCGACATGAGGGCGAGCGTGATTGCCAGCACCGGTGTCGCGAGAACCAGGATTAAGCTCGTCGCGTAGAGAGCCCAGATGAAAAGTGGTAATCGGAACCAGCGCAGCCCCGGCGCCCGCATTTTGTGGATGGTCACAATAAAATTGATGCCGGTGATAATTGAAGAAAATCCGGCGACGAAAATTCCGGCCGCCATCGAGATGACGTGGGAGTTTGCATAGGTTGTGCTGTAGGGCGTGTAGAAGGTCCAACCGGTATCTACACCGCCGTGAATGAGCGACCAGAGTGCAAGGGCGCCGGCAGCAACGAACAAATACCAACTGAATAAATTCAGTCTCGGAAACGCGACGTCGCGCGCTCCGATCATCATCGGGATCACGAAATTCCCGAGCACGGCTGGAATTGATGGAATTAAGAAAAACCAAACCATCAGCACCCCGTGAACGGTAAACAGTTTGTTATACGTCTCGGAACTGATGAGGTCGCCAGCGGGCGTGAGGAGTTCGATACGCATTAGCGCGGCCGCCACCGCCGCGATCAGGAAAAAGACGAGGATAGTCCAAAGATAGAGAATACCGATCCGTTTATGATCGGTCGTCAGAAGCCATGATTTCACCCCTTGCCCGGCTGTTAGGTAATTATCGAGTGCGTAGGCACCGGAGTGGCGAACGATCGTGGTTGTCGCATTCGAACTTGTGTTCATGGCGACGTCTTGTCCCCGATCGATTTCAAATAAGCGATTAACTGCATAATTTCTTCTTCGCTCAGCTGTCCCGCATAGCTCGGCATGATGTTGTCATATCCGGCAGCGATTTGTTTCCCGGGAAGCAGAATTGAGTCGCGGAGGTATTGCTCGTCCGCTTTCACAATCTCGCCGCTGGACAGCGGAACGGGTTTGTCGAAAAGCCCCTCCAGCAGAGGCGTGTGAAATTTCGAATTTACCGCGTGACAACCGCTACAACCGCGATCGAGAAAAAGCCGCCGGCCACTCACGACAATTGATTCGCCTCCTTCACCAGCCGTAAGCCAGCGCTGATAGGCAACCGGTTCCATGACAACGACGCGGCCGATCATGCCGGAATGATCCGTCCCGCAGTATTGCGAACAGAAAATGTGATACTCGCCGAGCTGCGTCGCTTTAAACCACTCGCTTGTGTATTTTCCCGGCACGACGTCCTGCTTCACCCGAAAAGCCGGCACAAAAAAACTGTGAATGACGTCTTGCGAGGTCATGGTTAAGGCGACGGGTTGACCGAGGGGCACGTGCAGTTCATTGATCTCGCGTTTGCCTTCGGCGTGCTGTAACTTCCACATCCATTGTTTGCCGACGATCTGCACTTGCAAGGCGTTCGGGGGAGGCCGCTCGATATGGTAATAGGCGACCGCGCCCCAGCTAAACAGCGCAACCGACAAAACGATCGGCAATGTCGTCCAACTGATTTCGATCAGGTTCGAGCCATGCGAAGGATTTGAACGATTGGCATCTGAGCCGCTGCGATATTTGATGGCAAACCACGTGATCGGAAAAAACACGCTGATCAAAAAGAAAAGCATGATGGCGACAAGCGCGATGAACAGCCAATCGATCTGATGGGCGCTCGTTGAAGCTTGAGGCGGAATCAGACGAAACTTGTCCACGGCAGGCCAACATTAAGATGTGACCGTGGCGCGAGGACGGCGGCCGAGTCGCACGATCAAGGCCAGCAGCAGAATCAGCGTCAAGATGCTGGAAAGGCGCAGCACATTTATGATGAGCGCACCGTATTTCCCCGTGATCGGATTGTAATGGAAACAAACCAATGTCAGCTGCTTGACGAGTGATCCTTCCTGGCGGTTCGCCGCAGCGGTAATTGCGGCTTGCAGTTCTCGCGCATCGAATCGCAAGCCGAGCAAATACCGCGAAATCTTTCCGTCAGGTGTGACCACGATAAATCCAGTTGGGTGTGCGAATTCCCGGGACACCGAATCGTAGGCAAAGCGAAAACCGGTCTCGCTGGCGAGCTGAGCGATTGTATTCTTGTCGCCGACCAAGAAATGCCAGCCGTCCTCTGCTCCGGCGCGACCGTACTGTTTCAGATATTGAATTTTCTTTGCGGCGGCTGTTTCAGGCGCTTCGCTCGGATCGATGCTAACGCTTACAATTCGGAAATCACGACCAGCGCTTAGCCGGAGCTCTTGCAGCGATGCGATCATTCCATCGTTAATTAGGGTGCAAAGCATCGGGCAGTGGTAATAACCAAGAACAAGGAGAATTGGTTTATCGCCGAAGTAATCGCCGAGAGACACGGCTTGGCCGCTCGATTCACGAAATCTGAGATCGCGTGATAGGACCTGGCCAATGTGTTGATCGAAAGTGATTCGCTGCAGCTCGGCCGGGGTGAGCGCCGAAGCTTGGGCAGTGAGCAGAACTAGGAACGGCAAAATGAGTCTCGCCTTCATTGATGCGCTCGCGGCTGTTTTTCCACCGCTTCTTCTTCGCGTGAGCGCGCTTGCATCATGCTGAGCGGCGTTTGATTGGCCCCGACGTTTGGCAGACCGCGCTCCACGATCAACTGCATCGCGCGATCAATCGGAATCCGGACGACCTGCTTGGAACGATCGATCCAGCCGTAACTGCTCAGCTCAGCGTTGTCGTGCGCCTGCATTTTCGCCAAATCGTCGGTGGGTTGAATTTGCAAACGTAAAGTCGTCACCGCAGCGTTCTTCTCAGGGCTTTGATGCGAACCCAACACGTGCATCATGATTGAGACAGCGATGAAGATGATCACGCCGCCCACCACCAGGATTGCAGCCAGGAGCGTCAGCGACATCACATCGGCATCCCTGGTCTCGTGACCCGTACCTGATCTGTTCGTTTGCGGGATGGTGCTCACGTTGCGATGGCCAAGGCGAATCGTGGATCATTCATGGGGACGAGCGTGCGCCTTTCCAGCTGCCGAACGAAAAACGTAAACCAGACTCCGCCAACTCCAACAAAGACTGCGAGATCAAGCCAGCTTATGTGGACTCCAGCTTGATAAAACGAAGGCGCAATTAGCCACCACGCCTCCAGGACATGTGTCACGAGAATCATGGCCGCGATCGCGGTCAGAATTTCGATCCGCTTCTTATTGTTGCGCGAAAGCAGCAGGAAAAATGGAACAAGAAAGTGGAACAAGAAAAGAAGGATCGCAATTATTTTCCAACCGTCGGAGATGCGATGGAGATACCACGAGATTTCATGCGGCGGATCGCCGGACCAGATGACCAACAATTGGGCGAATGCCAAGTAGGCCCAAAGCATGGTAAAAGTGAGGAGCAGATTCCCCAGATGATGAAGAACCTCTGAACTGGCGACATGGGCTAAGGGCATGCGACGGCGCTCCACCGCAAGTAAGAGAATCGCCAGCGCCAGGGCACTTAGCATCTGTCCGATGCAAATAAGAATAGGAAATATGGTGGAGAACCAATCGCGCTCCATTGACATCACCCAATCAACGGCTGCGAAGGTCATCGTGAGCGGATAAATCACCGAGCCAGGCCCGCTAAGCTTTCGTAGTTTTCTCGTGGGCTCGGGATTGGAAGTCACGTCCTGTTCAGCCGACCATCGCGTCAGTAAACGTCCCATCACCATCCAGATGGCAAAAAGCATAATCGCGCGGACAAGGAAGGCCGGCCCGCAAGATTTCGTCTGCGGCAAGTGCAGTCGAGTCCATCCAGGGATACAGCGCACGCATCCCAAGAACGACCGGAACAAACAACAGCGCTAACAACGGAAGAGAGGAAATCGCGGCCTCGAAAAATCGGCGAGTTGCGTAGCCCCACCGGCCGCCGGTGAGGTGATGAATCATGGTCCAACCCAAAGAGCCGAGGCTGAGGCCAAACCAAAAAAGGAAAACAAAAGTGTAGGAGATGAAAAACTGTTTGGGGCTCACGATCCAACCAACGGCACAGGCGATGAGCGCGACAATAACGATGAAGAACGCGAAGCGTTTGAGAGTGGGTTGCACGGCGCTCATGGTTGCGCGGCTAACTTGCTGGCTTCATCTGGGGGAACGTCACCTGGTTGGGTGTTATGGCTCAGCTGCAACGCGCGGATGTAGGCGCTAATCGCCCACCGATCTGCCGGTTCAATCCGGCTGGCGTAAGCGTACATGACACCGTAACCGTTGGTGATCACATCATAAAAATGTCCGATCGGTGCATTGCGCAGACGATTGAGATGAAATGACGGTGGCCGCGGAAAACCGCGCTCGACGATCATGCCATCGCCGTCACCAGTTGCCCGGTGACAAACTGCGCAATGAATATTGAAACGTTCGCGACCACGCGTGAGTAATTGCGGTGTCAATGCTATCGGCAATTGGGTGACGTAAACTCCATTTACCAGTCCCATGGTAAGCGCGACATTTTCGACGGGATCCTCTCGCGCGACCGCGTTTGCCGGTATCGGACGCGCACTAGTTCCATCTTTGAAGAATTCGCTTTCGGCCAACGGCTTTTTCTTTGGCTGATTGTACATGTCGTTCCGACAGGCCACGCAGATTACGGCACACAAGAAAGCGAGACTCGTCCGCGCGGTCATTGCGGAACTTCTGCGATTCGGAGTGGAGCTAACGATTCGAGAAATTGCCGTGTCGATTCCTCCTCGAACCGCTTGTCATCCGCCTCGATACAAAGAAAAAAGCGATCCTGTGAGGCCCGCTCAAACTCTGGCAGATTGAACATCGGGTGATAAGGTTTTGGTAATCCGCTAAGCCCGAGTGAAAAAACGAATGCCGTTAATGCCGCACCAAGGACCGTGAGCTCAAAGGTAATGGGAATGAATGCCGGCCAGCTGTGCAGGGGACGTCCGCCGATGTTGATCGGGTAACTGATGACATTGGCGAACCATTCCATGAAGTAACCACCGAGGCCGCCCACTACTCCGCCGCACAAGACCAATAACGGCAGTCGATTCTTTTTGCCGAGCGCCTCGGCCAATCCTTCAACTGGAAAAGGCGCATACGCATCCATTTTGCGGAACCCGTGGGCATAGGCATTTTCTGCCGCACGTATGAGTTGTTCATGCGTTTCGAACTCTGCGGCGATGCCGAAGATTTTCGGTTCGTTCATAACGCATTCGCTTTCGCCGGTTCGGCCACTAATTCCCGCGATTCAGAAATCGAAATCATCGGCAGAAGCCGGATGAATAAGAAAAGGAGCGTGAGAAACAGTCCGACGCTGCCGAAGAGGGTGGCCCAATCCCAAAGCGTTGGTGCGTAACTACCCCAGGAGGAAGGAATGAAGTCACGCTGGAGACTGGTAATGACAATGACGAAACGCTCGATCCACATGCCGAGGTTGACGAAGAACGCGACAATAAAGAGCATGACGGGATTACAGCGGATTCGCCGCGACCAAAGCGTTTGCGGGACGAGGACGTTGCACAACATGAGCACCCAAAAAATCCAGCCGTAAGGGCCGAAAGCACGATTGGTCATCATGTACTGCTCAAAAATATCGCCGCTGTACCACGACATGAATGCCTCAATGAAATAG
>QHNU01000320.1 GCA_003218525.1 Verrucomicrobiota bacterium | reverse complement strand
GCTCGATCAGCGGCTGGATTATCGTTGCGGTGCCATCAAACGCGAGTGCGTCACTCCATGACTCCAGAAAATGGGCGGCCGGAATGTGCCAATGACATGCCAGCGAGGTTTCGTTCGTGTGCAGGCTGTGATGAAGGCGTAGCTTTACTCGTCCAAGCGCAGCTGAGAATGCGAGATCGACCGGTACATCAAAGACCGGATTTCCGCCGATGATGAGAAGCAGGTCGACCGCGCCATTGTTCATGTCACGAATGAGCGCCCGCACCGAGTTGGTTTGATCAAGCGAGTTCGCCACAACCTGTCTTCCAGGCAGTATGGTTCGGCCGATGTTGCCGAGGTAACGGTTGATTTCGTCGGCCAAGAGGTGAATCTCCGGCGGTTGTGTTTCACCAGCGATGACGATCGATCGACCCTGATTAGCGCTCAGATCTCCAGCCGCTGCCTTTATCCATTTTGGGATCGGATCGGGCAATGACCTTGAGTCAATCGCTCCAACTATTCCGATCTCCTGCGCGAGCGCATTCGCTATGACTTCGATATCGCGCGCAGCAACGGCAATTCGGTGATCGGCGTTTGCGCCCGTAATCGTCGGTGTTGGTTCGGCGACATAGAGTCGATTCATTCGCGCACCTTTGACTTGTGTAACCCGGCGAGCAGCGGCGAATTCGCGCGCGTAACGCAACGCTGCTGGATGGAGATAGAGAAAATCGGAATCGAGCGAAACGATGACAGATGCATCCGCCACGTGATAAGTATTTTCGCCGCTGGTGCTCGCGGTGTGGACATTTTCGCATGTCATCGGATCCCATTGATGCCAGCGCGCGTTTGGAAATTTCTTCGCCAGATCTGCAAATTGGCGACCGAGCGTCGGGGACGTGATTGTTTGGGTAAGAATGCGTAAACTGAAGCCACCGGTCCGTTGCTGGCCCTCCAGCACTGAGTTCAATTGCTGCAGGAAATCTTCCCATGTACTGATTTGTCCTGCCTTAGTGACAGCTTGGGCGCGATCGGGATCATAAAGATCGAGAACATCCGCTTGTGCCCAAACCGTCGTCGCGCCGAGGCTGGCCGGATGCTCCGGATTGCCTTCGATTTTTGTGGGCCGGCCTTCATGGCTGGTCACGACAATTCCTTGAGCGTAGCCGCCAAAAGTTGTGGCAGTGGCGAAGTGCAGCGGCTTGCCCGGTACGATTTGCTCAGGTTGCTTTACATAAGGCAGGCCTGCAAGCGCCGCTGAGGCACCCATGAGTCGTAAAAAATCGCGTCGAGGAATTTCGCTTACCCACTCCTCCGCCGCGGCGGGAAATTCGGCATGCAGCCAGCGTTCGAATTCCGGCGTCATGGACCGTTCGTCCAGACTTCTCCAATACTCATGCATCGCGCCGTATCGGTCAGTGTTCATCGATGACACGTGCTGCAGTTGGCTAGCCGGCCCGATGTATCGATGTGATTTTGTGCGACCAGTTGCCGACCAAGAGCAGACTGATTGTTCTCAGGATGCCACGCCATGTCATAAATCTCATTTTGCGGGCGGAGATAATTTTCTGGTGCGCGATGGCATTCGAGACACCACTTCATGTAAAGCGTCTGCGTTTTCCAAGTGATCGGCATCTGGTCAACTCGACCGTGACAAGTCGAGCAGCCGACGCCTTTGGTGACGTGGATGCTGTGATCGAAATAGGCGAAGTCGGGCAGATCGTAGACACGATTCCATTTCAGTGACGTGTTGGTTGTCAGGCTGGCACGTACCGGCGCGAGCAGCGGCGCTTCCGTCCACAATTGGGAGTGACAAGTCATGCACGTCTCGGTCGCGGGAATTCCGGCGAAAGAGGACGTTTCAACGGAAGTGTGACAATAGCGGCAATCAATTCCCAGCCCGGCAACGTGGTGCTGGTGACTGAAGGGCACCGGTTGATCAAACGGCACGTTGACGTAAGTGGTGTAAGGCGACCACCAAACGGCGGAGGTTAACCAACCTCCCGCGCAAACAAGAAGGATTGTGGCAACAATGATGACTTTCGCCTGAGTATTTGATCGCGGCGAAAAAATCTGGGCCATCGATCAGGAGTTTGGATTAGCCCGTGCGCACCCAATTCCAAGCCCCGGCGCATTTTGATTTATCCGGCATTGTTACGCGTAACAGCGTTCGCCCCATTTTGGTTTGCCACAACGCCACCATAAAACGTTCGGAACAATAATTACGGCTGCTTACTGCGCGTGAAAATTAGGCGGGGTTTGCCGGAATCCAGCCCCTCGATATCAGCCTCTTCGTCAATATCGAGCTCCGCCTCTGGCAGTGAGATCTGCGCGGATTGGTCAGGATGGGAAAGCAACAACTTTTTAGCGCCGTGTTCGCCAAGCTGCATCAGCTCACCGAAAAATTCGCGCCCGAAAATAGCAGGAACTCCCACTGTCTCAGCATAGCGCGAGCACACAATAGGT
>QHNU01000173.1:19829-22656 GCA_003218525.1 Verrucomicrobiota bacterium | reverse complement strand
TAGGCTTGGCTACAAATTGCGCCATGGCGGAAGAAACGGTCTGGCGCGGCACTTCTTCGCAAGTGAAAAATGCCAGCGCGTTCATTCTCTGCGGCCTGTGCCTTTGCGTCCTTTTTCTTCTCTTCGCTTTTCTCTGGCGCAATGAATCAGCCAGAGACTTTAGTCCGTACATTTTGTCGCCGGCCATCGTGCCGATCTTCATCGCGCTTTCGCGTTTCCTCCAGACGAAAAACAAAATATACGAACTTACGAGCGAGCGACTGAAAATTAGCGAAGGTGTTTTCAATAAAGTGACCGATACACTCGAGCTTTATCGAGTAAAAGACTTGGAAACGCGCCAGCCCTTTTGGGAGCGCGCTTTTGGTGTCGAAAACGTGCAGATCAACACCACCGATGTTTCGACGCCCTTCATTTTGATTGAGGCGGTGCCGAAGAAGATCGGCCTCAGCGACAAAATTCGAAACGCCGTCGAGAACGTCCGCATGCAAAAACGCGTACGCGAACTGGACATCGAGTGATGGCCAGGGTTCGGACGCTAGCCTTTGAGGTAAAGCCGGCGCGTCCCGAAATCGATGATCCCGTGATGACGCTGCAAGAGCTCGCTACCGAGTAATCCAGCGACGGGAGGCTTAGCCGCCAGCAACCCGCCGTGAATGAGTCCTCCCAGATCCATCACGCCGACATTGTGACCGACAATGTCAATCGAACCAACGGACAAGCGCCGGATGCGCGCAATTTGCACATCGCGCAATTTCAGGTTCACCGCCGCGGAACTAAACGGGGTATCGCGCAATGGAATTTTCATGCGCTTAACAAACGAGCGATGCAATAGAGTGGCGAAAGCACCGGTATCGACCATCAGAAGCGCGGGTGCGCCGTTAATCGCACCGTCCACATACAAATTGTAGCCCTCGCTCACATGGATTGGCACGCTTCTCAGCCCGCGATAATCCACACCCGGTGTAAGTGTTCTTGATTGCGGTTCCAAATTCAAAATCAGGAGTCGGCGCTGGCAATCGAGCACCGCGCGAGTGGGAAAAAGAATATCGGCGCCGAGAATCCCATCGATTTCCTCTTCGCCCGGGAGAGAGGCAGTGCGGCTTTCCGGACCGAGATCGATTGCGACCATTGGTTCGTCAACAAGAGTAAGCGCACCGATTCGGAGCGATTTCGCGATCCCGACCGTATCTAACCCACCATTGATCATCAATTTCGGTGGTAATTTCGGGGTGCTGGGAATTGAATCGAGACCGTAGTGCCGCTGACGACTGACCGCGATGGCGCTAACGGGGGCTCCTGTATCCACTCCAAGCAAAGCGAGTTTTCCATTAATAAAAGCGCGAACGATAAGGTGGTTCTGCCGGGAAAGTTCCAGCGGAAGAGCTTCGAACTGCGGATTGTTGCGCTGCCAGATTGTGCGTTCGGCAGCCGATTGACGTGAAGTAGACTGGCCTTGAGCAGACGACGACGCCCAGCCGAACAGGGTTGCGAGGAAGCAGAGGAAAATCGACCTACGCAAGCGAATGCGAAACGAAATCATCGCGGTCGAATGATACCATGAGCTGTTTGAAAGCGAGAATAGATCTCTGCGGGATTGCGCGAGGGCACGCGAGCAGCTACAAGATACAGGCCTTTGATGGACAGCACCACAGCGACAACACCCGTAGCCACTGAGCAGAAGTTCGTTCGGGGGTTGGGCTTACTCGACTCGACTATGCTCGTCGCCGGGTCGATGATCGGCTCGGGAATTTTTATCGTCTCATCAATCATTGCGCGGCAGGTGGGCGCGCCCGGTTGGTTGCTTGTGGTGTGGATTGTGACCGGTGTGCTGACGTTAATGGCCGCGCTTTCCTACGGCGAGCTCGCAGCGATGATGCCAAAAGCCGGTGGGCAATATGTTTACTTGCGCGAGGCATTCTCGCCGCTCTGGGGTTTTCTCTACGGCTGGACGTTGTTCCTCGTGATTCAAACGGGAACGATCGCAGCGGTCGCAGTCGGATTTGCCCGTTACATGGGGGTGCTTGTGCCGTGGGTTTCGGAATCGAATTATTTCATTCAACCAATTCGTTTGGGCGGCTACGCGATCTCGCTCTCGACCGCACAACTGGTCGGCCTGCTGCTTATTGCGCTGCTCACCTTTATGAACACGCTCGGGCTGAAGCTCGGGAAAATCGTGCAGAACATTTTCACGACAGCAAAGACAGGGGCGCTTATCGCGCTGATCCTGCTCGGTATTGTGGTCGGGCTCCGATCAGGTGCGGGCACGGCGAATTTTTCCGATTTCTGGAGTTTGCGTGGCGGATTGCAGGAAGTTGGAAAGGGTCTCACGTCCGCAACTGCATTCGGTCTCTTCGTCGCGATCTGCGTTGCGCAAACAAACTCGCTCTTTTCGGCTGATGCCTGGAACAACATCACCTTCACCGCGGGCGAAGTAGTCAATCCCCGGCGGAACGTTCCGCTCTCGTTGGCGCTGGGCACGATTCTCGTCATCAGCTTGTACTTGCTCGCAAATGTCGCCTATCTGGCCGTTTTGCCGTTTTCCGCAATCCAGAACGCGCCGAGCGATCGGGTCGCCTCAGAAACAGCCAACGTTATCTTTCCAGGATTCGGTGCTGTGATCATGGCTGTCGCAATCATGGTATCGACATTTGGTTGCAACAACGGACTGATCCTCGCAGGCGCACGCGCATATTACGCCATGGCACGCGATGGACTCTTTTTTCGCTCGGTCAGTCGATTGAACAAGAATCACGTGCCCGGCTGGGGCTTGATTGTGCAAGGCATCTGGGCCGGTGCACTCGTCTTGCCGCGGGCGGTAAAAATGGAT
>QHNU01000173.1:9945-19753 GCA_003218525.1 Verrucomicrobiota bacterium | reverse complement strand
ATACTGACGATTCTCGGCATCTTCATGCTTCGACGAAAACGACCCGACGCCGAACGCCCATACAAAGCTTTCGGTTATCCAATCGTGCCCGCGCTCTACATCCTTGGTGCGAGCGTCATTCTCGCCGTGCTCTTCATTTATCAAACAACGACGACGTGGCCTGGCCTCATCATCGTGCTAAGTGGCGTGCCCGTTTATTTCCTGTGGAGGAGATCACCAGAAAAGGTGGCCGGCTAACGCAGCCAACCAGTCCGCCGAAACCAAACGAAACTAACGACTCATGGCAAATCTATTCGCGAAAAAGCCGCTCGCTCGACTGATGGCGGAGGCACAGCAAGTCGGCGAGCACAGCCTCAAACGTTCGCTCGGCCCCATTAACCTCGTCGCGTTGGGCATCGGCGGAATTATCGGCGCAGGTTTGTTTGTGCGAACCGCGGCGGCCATTGCCGACCGCGCTGGTCCGTCTGTTGTGATCGCCTTTATCGTCGCAGGTATTGGCTGCGCATTTGCAGGTCTCTGTTATGCGGAGTTCGCTTCCATGATCCCGGTCGCGGGCAGTGCCTACACCTATTCCTACGCGACGATGGGTGAGCTCGTCGCTTGGATCATCGGTTGGGATCTAATCCTCGAATATGCCGTAGCCGCGTCGACGGTCGCCGTTGCGTGGAGCGAGTACGCCAACCGCGTTCTCGATTGGTTCGGGCTGCGCATTCCTTACCAGTGGTCGCATTCGCCGTTCGAACATGACCAAATTGGGGTTCACGGGATCATGAACCTGCCGGCTTTATTCATTTTGTTCGTCCTGACGGCGTTGCTTATCCGCGGAACGAAGGAATCCGCTCTCGTGAACGGAGTTATCGTTCTGGTGAAGGTGAGTATCGTGTTGCTCTTTATCGGGATCGGCTGGCAATTCATAAATCCGGCAAACCACACGCCGCTAATTCCCGCCCCGACGACTTACGTGACGCCGCAGGGTATCACGCATGCGTACGGCGGAATCCTTGGAATTCTCGGCGCTGCCGGTGTTGTCTTCTTCGCCTATATCGGTTTCGATGCAGTCTCGACCGCCGCGCAGGAAGCCAGGAACCCTAAGCGCGATATGCCAATCGGCATTCTCGGGTCGTTGGGGGTCTGCACTATTCTTTACGTGTTGTTCTCTTGGGTGCTGAGCGGGGTGGCAACAGTCCAGGATTTCCGGGCAGCGGGCCGTGAAGCTTCCGTCGCGTTTGCGATCACCAAATATATGAGTGGTTATGAGTGGCTGTCGAGATCAGTCACGGTAGCGATTCTCGCCGGATTTTCGTCGGTGATCCTTGTGATGCTGCTTGGCCAGTCCCGCGTCTTCTTTTCCATGAGTCGCGACGGCCTTGTTCCGAAAATTTTCTCAGAGGTGCACCCGCGATTCCGAACGCCATACAAATCCAACATGTTGTTTTTCCTCTTCACCGGGCTGTTTGCGGCGTTCGTTCCGGCGGATGTCTCCGGCGAAATGACCAGCATCGGAACCTTATTTGCGTTTATCCTTGTCTGCGCCGGCGTCTGGATCATGCGGAGGCGGAGTCCTGAGTTAGAACGCGGATTCCGTGTCCCGGCCGCGCCGCTTGTCGCGACGCTCGGTATCATCGTCTGCGGCGCGATGATCTACGGCCTTGGATGGACGAACTGGTTACGGCTCATCGTTTGGCTCGCGATCGGGCTCGTGTTCTACTTCAGCTATGGCAAAAATCACAGCCGCATCAGCGAACCACCGCCGGAGATGCCGGAGGGAATCAAGCTGACCACCTAACTGCCGCCTCCCAAAGTACTGGATGGGACACTCCCGCCGAATCCAAATCAGGTTTACCCACATTTGCGAGTCGCAGCATTAGCGTCATCTGCTCACGATAAGCTGCGGCCGACATGCAAATCGTTACTTCCGGCGTGAACGGACACTCCGCTGTTTAATTACTGAGCCCAACTGCTGCCGCCGAATCCTTGGTCCGGACTGGCCCCGCCAAACCCGAAAAGCTTTCCGCCGCGCTCGCGAATTTTTTCCGACTTTGTCAGCGCCTCGCGATAAGCAGCATGATTGCGCAAATCTTCCTCGGACAGATCGAGTGCACGCAAAACTTCCCGGTCCTCTCCACGGAGCTTCGAAGGCGCACCGGCGCGTTCCTGGATGCGAGCGAGAGCGCTCAGGAGATCGCCGCCATTTGACGCGCGAAAAACATTCAACATTCGCTGAAACGTGAGGTGAAATGGCACGGTCGCGATATCGATAGTCTCATTCACCGATTCCGATTCGAGCGGCATCATTACTTCATTGCCGGTCACGATTACATTCCATGAATCTGCCGGTGCGTAGTAGCCGAGCTCGACCGCGTAGGTTTCTCCCGGTTCGAGTGTTTCGACTACGCAGCTTCCGACGAAGGGTTCGACGCCGACTGTCCTGTCTTCGGCGTTAGAGCGGAGACGGACGTGGGCACGGCGGTCGGCCGGCACTCCAGTCGCGAATGCCGACGTCCAGTCGAGACTCCAGCAAACGAAAAGCGAGCGAGGGTCGCGCGCGATCGCTAGCAGCAACGGCATCCCCTGATGCGCAGGCATAGACATATCGCCGGCTGCGTCTGCGATGCCGGAGTGCCGGACGGATGAGGTCACCGGACCTTTAGATATCTGGTAAACACCCGGTCTCTGTGCGGAATTTTCTTTTGGCATCGGGGGAGCCTTATCAATTAACTGACGCCTTTTCAAGGCAAGTGCAAAACGCCTCGGCGAGATTGCTTCGTTCGCTGTGACGGCGAAACTATCGCGCGAAACGATGAAGACGTGCGTCATTCTGAACCCGATCGCCGGCGCGGTGAAAGACGTCGATTCAATTCGCGAACGCTTGAATGCCTTGCATCCGGCGCGCCTATGCATCAGCGAAACGCCGGGCGAGATAGAGAATTTGGCGCGTGAATCGGTTGAAGCTGGATTCGAGCAAATCGTTTCAGCGGGCGGCGACGGCACACTGAATGAAGTGGTGAATGGGATCGCGGCCGCTATAGGTGACATCACTCTGGCGATTGTCCCTTTAGGTACGGGGAACGATTTCGCGCGTACCCTCGGTGTCCCGATTGATATCGATGAAGCGATTGAACATATCCTTCGGGGTCAGATCCGCGAAATTGATCTCGTGCGCGTTACTAGCGATCTCGTCCGTTATTTCGTTAATGTGTCCTCTGGCGGTTTCAGCGGGCTCGTTGACGAAAAACTGACTCCGGAAATGAAGAAAACTTGGGGGCCACTCGCTTACTTGCGCTCTGCGGCCGCAGCCTTTCCGCAGTTACGTGGCTACACGACGAGTGTTACTCTTGATGACCGCGAAGCCCTCGAACTCGATCTATACAATGTGATTGTCGCAAATGGTCGATATGTTGCCGCCGGCATTCCCGTTGCGCCGGAGGCAGAAATTGCGGACGGATTGGTTGATGTGATCCTGATCCCAGAGCGGGGCAAGGCCGATCTTGTCTTGCTGGCCGCCCAAATCCTTGTCGGCAAGCACTTGAGCTCGGATGCGATAATCTTTCATCGGGCGAAAAAGGTCGCCATCACATCGAAACCCGGCATGTGGTTCAATGTCGATGGCGAATTGATCGGCAATGAGCCGGCAACTTTCGAGCTCCTGCCAAAAGCCTTGCGATGCGCAGCTCCAGCAACGTGAAAAACAAAATAATTGCTCTCGCACGACTCAGTTCGGAATCACAGCGGCTGCGCTCCGAGGGAAAACGCATCGTCGTCACGAATGGCTGCTTTGATATCTTGCACGTCGGTCACGTCCGCTACCTCGCGGCCGCTAAAGCCCTAGGCGACGTCCTGATTGTCGGTTTGAACGGCGACGAATCCGTGCGGAAATTGAAAGGCCCAGGCCGCCCCGTAAATCGAGAGCAAGACCGAGCGGAAGTTTTGGCCGCAGTTGAATCGGTCGATTACGTGGCAATTTTTCCCGAAACGCGGGCGACGAAATTCCTAGCTGCGGCTCGACCTGCCGTTTACGTGAAGGGCGGCGACTATACAGCCGAAACCCTCGATGCCACTGAGCGCGAGGCGCTGGAGAGGACCGGGACTAAAATCGAAATCATTCCTTTCGAGCAGGGCTATTCGACCTCGGAATTGTTCGAAAAGATCAAAGGTTGCAGATTGTGACGGTTCCCATCGCAATTCTTGGTTCGGGCAAAGGATCTAATTGCCGCGCCATCCTGCGAAATATTCAGGAGGGCAAATTATCAGCCCAAGCACAAGTCGTGATTTCCGACGTGCTCGACGCGCCCATTCTCGATATTGCACGCGAATTTGGAGTGCCGAATGTATACCTCCCTCCCGGAAGTTTCCGAACCCGGCTTGAGCCCGCTGCTGAAGCGGAACTCGTCGAGACCTTGCGGAAAGCGAGGGTGGAGTTGGTCGTCCTCGCAGGCTTCATGCGCGTATTAAAGGAGCAGATGCTCAGCGCATTTCCGCGGCGGATCATTAATGTTCATCCCTCGCTCCTACCAAAATTTCCCGGACTCGAAGCATGGAAGCAAGCCCTCGTCGCTGGCGAGAAAGTTACCGGAGTCACGGTTCACTTTGTCGATGAACAAATCGACCATGGCGACGTCATAGCGCAGCGCGCGGTGCCCGTGCTCAGGGATGATACACCGGAATCTCTGCATGCGCGGATCCAAGCCGTGGAACATGCGCTCTATCCAGAAGCACTCGAAAACGTCTGCCGACAATTACAGCCCTAAAGCCGTTCTGATTTAGGATCGCGACCCAGCAGATCCTGCATCGCCGCGCGCAAGGGCTTGCCCTCGTAAAGGACAGCGTGCACTTGGTCGATAATCGGCGTTTCGACACCAAGCCTGCGCGCGCATTGAAATGCACTGCGCGTTGTCGGCACCCCCTCAGCAACCATTTGCATATCCGCTTGGATGCTGGCGAGTGACTCCGCCCGGCCGAGCCGCTCCCCGACCCGGCGATTACGACTGTGCTTACTAAAACAGGTCGCAATCAAATCGCCTGCACCGCTCAAGCCATAGAAGGTTCGCGAGCTTCCGCCCATCGCAGAACCAAGGCGGAGCAACTCAGCCAGGGAGCGTGTCACCAGAGCTGCTTTGAGACCCAGGCCATCGCTCACCCCGGCCGCGACCGCAAAAACGTTCTTTAATGCGCCCCCTAACTCGATGCTGGTCACGTCGCTACTCGTGTAAATTCGAAAGAGCTCGCTTCCTAGAAACGCTTGAAGGTCCGCGGCACAGCTTTCATCCGCGCATCCAATTACAGTTGCGGTTGGCAGCCCTCCCGCCACTTCAACCGCTAGGTTAGGGCCCGATAACACGGCGATCGTATGCGATGGAAAAATTTCTTCCAAAATCTGGCTCATCCGTAATCCGGCGCCGTGTTCAATCCCCTTTGTGCAGCTCAGCAGCACGGCACTTTGCTTAATCCCGACAACCCGAACGCGAGTCGCCACTTGCCGCATCGCCACTGAAGGGGTAACGAAGACAACAAGATCCGCATTGCCGCAACCGGCAAACTCATGCGCCGCGTCCACATTGGACGGCAGCCGCGCGCCGGGAAGGTAATCGGGGTTTTCGCGCGATGCTTGGACGCGAGCAATTCGCTCAGGGTCGTTGCCCCAGAGTGAAATTGGACGCCCGTCAGTCGCCCAGATGGCCGCCAGGGCCGTACCCCAGCTTCCCGCACCGATGATCGCAGTGCGTCTCATTTGCGGTCGAATCGGGGCTCTGTGCCACTTGCCAGTCGAACGATGTTTTCCCAATGGCGCCAAATCACGAGAAGGGCAATGAAGACTGAAAAACCAAACACAAGATAATCCGCAGAATTCCCGCGCTCCGAAAGGACCCACACAGCTAGTGGAAGCGCGGCAATGGCCGCAATTGATGCGACCGAAACATATCGAAACACGAAAAAGACCAAGATCCAAACGATACCGCCGATCAACGTCGGCACGGGCAAAAGCCCCAGGCAAGCCCCCCCTGAGGTCGCGACGCCTTTTCCTCCTCGAAACCCAAGCCAGATGGGAAAGGAATGTCCGACTACCACAAAAATGGCCGCCAGAATGCCAAGTGAGCTTCTATAAAAGGGATCGGCTCCGGCGAACCAGACCGCCAATCGAACGGCAATTAATCCCTTAAGCGCGTCCGCCAGAAAAACCGCAATGCCGTACTTTTTCCCTAGCGTTCGGAGAACATTGGTTGCTCCAATATTTCCACTTCCGTGTTGGCGGATATCTATTCCCACAATCTGCCCTGCAAAAACGCCGAACGGAATGGAACCGATCAAGTAGCTCAACAGAATCGTCGAAATGTAGACCACATTCTACCTCAACCGCTTTGAGTTCAGCCAAATATCGATAATTGATAGATCGGTCGAAGTAATTCCGGAAATGCGCCTCGCGCTTTCCAAAGTGACGGGGCGAAATCGCTGAAGTTTTTGACGTGTTTCATTCTTTAAGCCAGGAATCGCTGCAAAATCGAACCCAACGGGAATTGACGTGTCTCGTCGGAGCCCGGAGAGGGAGTTGTTTTCCTTATTTCGTGCAATGTACCCGGCATATTTCGCGTCGGCGATAACGTGCTCCCAAATAAGCCAGCTTGACAATTGAAGTACTTCTGGCGGAAGATCTTCAGATGAAAATGATGGGTTTTTTATCGCCTGCTTCAAGGGCCTGCCATTGAGGCACAGGTTCTGAATTGCGCATTCCAAGTCGGAGATCTCACGCTGTTTCTTCTGCGTTTCCGAGTAGCGGACGGAATCGACAAGTCCGATTTCAGCGCCCAACCCAGTGAGGCGCAAATCAGCGTTATCCTCGCGAAGACTGAGGCGGTTCTCAGCTCTGCTAGTAAACATACGATAGGGTTCGTCTGTTCCGCGAGTAGTAAGATCGTCGATCAAGACAGCAATGTAGCTGATCTCCTTCGAAAGGATAAATGCTGGCCGCCGCTGCACCTTTAAAGCTGCATTTGTTCCGGCAATCAATCCCTGTCCAGCCGCTTCTTCATAACCGGATGTGCCGTTGATTTGCCCGGCAAAAAACAAGCCAGGTACACGCTTAGTCTCCAAAGTAGGATGAAGCTGAGTAGGCTGAAAATAATCGTACTCAACAGCGTAACCCGCGCGGAGAATTTCTGCTCGCTCAAGTCCTGGCACCGAATGGATTAGGGCCAACTGGACGTCAAATGGCAGACTGGTTGAGACTCCATTCACATAGAATTCGTGCGAGTGCCTACCCTCGGGCTCGAGGAAGAGCTGGTGTGACTCTTTGTCGGCGAAGCGAACGATCTTGTCCTCGATTGACGGGCAATATCGGGGGCCGGTGCCCTCGATGCGCCGCTGGTAAAGAGGAGAACGATGGAGGTTGTCGCGTATGATCTCGTGGGTAGACGATGTTGTGTGAGTGATCCAGCAAGGCAGTTGTTCCACGTGGAACATGCCATTGATATCAAAATTCAAGGTGAAGACGTCATCGGGCCCACATGGAACTCTGTTCATGAACGACAGACGAGGCGGAGGTTCGTCGCCGTCCTGAATCTGAAGATGCTCAAAATCAATCGAACGCCCATTTATTCGGCAAGGAGTGCCCGTCTTGAATCGGCCCGATTCGAAGCCTAGCGCCCGGATATTGTCGCTTAAGCTCGAGGCTGCATCTCCCATTCGACCCCCAGCCTTCGAGTGGTCGCCGACATGCAACAAGCCGCGCAAAAAAGTGCCCGCTGTTAGCACCACCGTTTTCGCACAAATCTCCACGCCTAGATCGGTGATCACACCGACAATGCCGCCGTTTTCGACCGTCAACCCCGCGGCTGTGCCTTGGAGTAGACTCAGATTCGCCGTTTGTTCCAAGACCGCCTTCAATCGGAATTGATACGCCTTTTTATCACATTGAACGCGGGTCGCCCAAACAGCTCGTCCTTTGCTCTTATTCAGGGCCCGAAACTGAATGCCGGTGGCGTCCGCGTTGATTCCCATTACACCGCCGAGTGCATCGATCTCTTTCACGATATGGCTTTTTGCCGACCCGCCGATGGCTGGGTTACAAGACATCTGGCCAATCGTGTCGAGATTTTGGGTTAGCATCAGTGTTCGAGAACCGAGCCGAGCGGCGGCCAGAGCGGCTTCTATTCCGGCGTGCCCACTGCCAACTACGAGCACATCAAATTCTTCTTGAAAATAACTCAACAGATTCATTACTAGGAATTTGTATTACACACATTGCGTTTACCGAACCAAGTGAACTCCCAAGCGATACAATCTCCCTGCTCGCCTGACGAGCACGGTTGGGGAACGCCACCACCAAAGACAAAGGACCAGCACCGAATAGCATACTGCGGAAAAATCAGATCGTCACACGTTGCGCGCAAATTGGGCGAGGTCGCAAGTCGATTCGAAATTCAGAAATGGCGTAATCAAATAAACTCCGGAGAATTGTGCGAGCACTTCACTGGTGATTTCGCGCGCAATCTCCACACCGACGGCCCGAGCGTCCTCCGCTGGCACGTGCGCCAATCGCTTCCGCACCCCTTCGGGAACAATGATTCCGGGAACTTCGTTATGCAAAAACTCGGCTTGACGAGAGCTCATCAGGGGCCACACGCCAATGAAGACTGGGATCGATAAATGTGCCGTTCGGCGCTTCGTTTCGGCAACCAGCCCCACATCGAATACTGGCTGCGTCATCACATATTGCGCGCCGGCTGCCACTTTCCGTTCGAGACGGTTCACCTGGGAATCCAAGTTCTTCGCATTCGGATTAAACGTGCACCCAATGATAAAGCGGGTTTGGGCCTTCAACGATTTGCCCGCATGAGTGAATCCTTCATTCAATTTTTTGGTGATCGAGATGAGCTCGATCGAATTCACATCATAAACTGAGGACGCGCCGGGATGATCGCCCACCCGAGCCGGATCGCCAGTGAGCGGGAGCACATGGCGCATGCCGAGCGCCGCCATCCCGAGGAGTTCGCTTTGTAAACCGAGCACATTGCGGTCGCGACAACTCAAGTGTAGCAGCGGAGTGATATCGAATCGTTCCTTTAACATTGCGCCGACAGCGAGATTGCTGACACGCAGGATAGCCAGTGAATTGTCGGCCAGTGTGATCGCGTCGCAGCCCGCTTGAACAAGCTCTTGCGCTCCGCGGAAGAATTTTTCCAAGGCGAGCGTCTTGGGCGGATCGAATTCGCAAATGATGACGCGTTTTCCAGCGGCAATTCTGTCGAGCAGGCTTTCTTCCTCGGCCGAAACGATTTTTTTTGCCGGTGCCGGAAGCGGTGTGATGACACGCACTGGCTTCGATCTCACCGGTGTGAGGTTTTGTATCGCCTTCGCAATGGCTGCGATCGTTCGGGCATTGGTTCCGCAACAGCCCCCTATCAAGCGCGCGCCTTCGGCTACCATTTCCCGGGCGGCGCGGGCGAAATAATCAGGTGCCGCGTGATAAATGAAGCGGCCTTCGGCATAACGCGGATAGCCGGCGTTCGGATATGCCGCGAGCAGTCCTTCGATAGGGATACGCTGGAGCAATTGCACCGTCGCGTGGGGACCGTTCATACAATTCACGCCCGTAACTTGCACGCCTTCAGCTCGCAGTTTCGTAAAGGCTTCTACAATCGAAACGCCTGACGCCAACCGCCCCTCCGGTTCGCACGCAAATGAGCAGATCGTTGGGCAATCGCTTACCGAGTTTTTCGCGCGAAGAGCGATCTCCATCTCCGCGTCGTCCATAAAGGTCTCCAAAAAAACGAGATCGACGCCGCCATCCAGTAGCGCCTCGATCTGGTCGTGA
>QHNU01000173.1:5668-9880 GCA_003218525.1 Verrucomicrobiota bacterium | reverse complement strand
CCGGCAACACAGACCTCTTCGCCACGCGCCGTTTCGACTGCAATTCGCGCTGCCGCCTTATTAATTTCCGCAACGCGATCTTCAAAGCCAAACCGCGCCAGCCGGGCTGCATTGGCCCCGAACGAGTTTGTTACAATCACGCGCGCGCCGGCCGCGATGTAATCGCGATGGATGGAGCGGACACGCTCCGGATCGCTCACGGAAATCTCCTCCAAGCATGCCTCCATCGGTAGCCCTTGGTCGAGCAAGAGGGTGCCCATCGCCCCATCCCCACAGACGACGCGCTCCTGAAGTTCTTCGAGCAGATTCATTCCCAGCATGCCCGATTAACGTCAGGTGCGTGCCCCGTCAATGCGGGTTACGGCAAAATGGCAAACACCCGCGCCGGAAATCCAGATCCACCCTTTGGCTTCGGAAACGTGCAGACGACGAGGGCGCCGCATTTCGGGACCTGATCGAGATTCGTGAGCAGTTCGATTGATAGTGATTGATGCTAAGAATGTAGGCCTCAAGCGAATAATCGTCCTTGGTGGTTGCAATCCCAGGGTGGATGTCAGTGGTCTCGTGACCGGAGGCGGTGATTTTGCGCTCTTCGTACAGGTATTTCAGAACGGGTAAACTCCAGCCCGGATAATGGGCTACACCCTGACTGTCTTTGTTCGCCATCTTCGCCGCGTCCGGCCAGCGCTTTGACCGATCGGGACGCATCGCGACAAAGGCGCCGGCCGGGATTTGCCCGTGCCGCCTTCCCATTTTTTAACGCGCTCCAGCGTTAGCGTGTAATCGGAATTCTTCTGACATTCTTGGTGAACAGCGATGCATACCAGCGGCAGAATCATCTTCTTTGTGGTCGATTTGATCGACTGTGCGCAATCCTTTGACGAAATGGGCAGGCGGAGCGACGTGCGTTCCCCATTGCCCGACGTGAGTGAAAAGCTCCGCATAAAATCCTTCTACCATCACTCCGGGCTTCTTGTCGTACCAATAAATGGTCTGGCGCTGTTCATCGGGAAAACCGGACCAACGCGGGGATGCCCGGTGCGAATTCGCGAGTCAAATCGACAAAATTTTTCTCGCTGAGAATTTTCTGGATCTCAGTGAGGGAGATGTCCGCGCATTCCTTGCCGGCCGCCCAGAATGGCGTTCCAGCGGTCAATAAAATCCCGACGGCCAACGTGCGTCCGCCTAACGAAGCTTTCACGCCGATGCTGTTAACGGATTACGCACAAAGACGCCAACAACTTCGAATAACTTGCAATAAGCTGCGTCTCGCTTTGTCGCGAGCTGTCATCCTCGGTTGTTGCGCTGCTCTTGTTCACCGATAATCGTGCGCGATCCACCCCTGGGCAGCGCGTCGCCCGAGCAAAGTTATTGGCCGCTTGATGATGAAGAAATAGTGTGCGGGAACCAAAAAAATCTCAGAAAGCGTGGTGATAACAACGCTGCTACAGTCCGAACACGCGATCGCCAAATGAGTCAGCTCGCCAAACCCCTTGCTCCAGCGCCGACAAACTTAGTCGGACCCACCGAACTTCCGAAAGGTGACAGTCTCTTTGAGCAGTTCGATTGGCTCTACATTCTTTGCCGTGAGAAATTATTTCGCAACGACACGCGGCGAATGGTCAAAGTGTTTTGGCCGAACACGCGGCCGCCAAGTAATTCGCGCTTGGTTGAGCTCGGATGCGGCCCTGGCTTTTATTCGCGCACGCTCGCGCGATCCTTCCCGGAGCTTGAGGTTCTGGGCGTGGATAAGTCCTGCCGCCAAGTGGAATACGCCGAACAAAAAGCAATCGCTCTCGGTGTGAATAACTGCCGGTTCGAGCGAGGCGATGTTTTGGATGTTACTCGTCCGGCGCAGAGCTTCGACTATTTAATCGCCTCCCGTCTGTTCACGGTTTTGCCGGGTCCGGAGCGCGCTTTGGCCGAGATGTTTCGGGTGTTGAAAAGCGGCGGGCGCTGTTTCATCGCAGAACCGCGTTACAAATTTTGGGCTTCCATTCCGTTGTTTATGCTGTGGCTGGTTGCGAGCGTGAGCGGACAAGCAAACGGATGCCGTGAACCGAGCAAGGCAACGGTTTTTTCGCGCGAGAGGTTTGAACGGCTCTTTCACACGCAACCATGGAAGAGTGTGCGCGTGTGGCGGGAGGGACGCTACCACTACGCGCTGTGCGAAAAGCGGTGACTGGCACCGGTTTCACCGGAGCAAAGGAGGCGTGCATCCATCGCGTCCTCGATCCGTCCAAGGCGAACCAGATCGCGCCGCGACGTTGCGCGCTCGCAATCATGACGAAGGCGCCGCGGGCTGGTGCAGTGAAGACGCGATTGCAGCCGCCACTTTCGAGCGAGGAAGCGGCTGCGTTGAATGTTTGCTTTCTGCGCGACACCGCGAGCGCAATCTGCCGCGCAGGGGAAAAGGCGCGAGGTGTCGCTGTTTACACTCCCCCTGAAGCGCGCCACGAATACGATCAAATTTTGCCGGGCGATTTTGAATTGCTGCTACAACGCGGTGACGGATTCGGCGAGCGGCTCTTTCTCGCGACCGAAGACCTACTGCGCGTCGGTTTTCAGTCGTGTTGCCTCATTGATTCGGACAGTCCGACTGTGACGGCAGAGGCGTTCTGCGAGGCAGTCGATGCGCTGCAAGGCGAAGCGGAGCGCGTTGTGCTGGGTCCGACCCATGACGGCGGCTATTACCTGATTGGGATGAAACGCGCCTTCGTGCAATTATTTGCGGACATCGACTGGAGCACCGAGCGAGTTTTCGATCAGACTGTTGCACGTGCTGGAGAAATCGGTCTCGAAGTCCATACGCTGCCGAGTTTCTTCGACGTGGACGATCGTTTCGCTCTTCGGCGTTTATGCGACGAGTTGCTTGGCAAAGGCGGAGAAAGCGCGCCGGCAACCACAAACTTTCTCTGTCAAATAGTGGACCGTGAGGGTCGCGACAGAATTTGGCCCCATGAGCAAGGATAGGAAACGGGCACTGGTCACAGGCGGGGCGGGACTAATAGGATCCCATGTGACCGACCTGCTCATCGAAGAAGGATGGCGCGTGCGGGTCCTGGATAACATCGAGCCCAACACGCACAAGCGCGGCACGCCGGCGTGGATCAACAGCCGCGCCGACTTCATGCACGGGGACCTGCGCGATCGCCAGACGATGACTCAGGCCCTGGCGAATATCGATGTCGTTTTCCATCAAGCGGCCTACGGCGGGTACATGCCCGAAATCGCGAAATACGTCCATGTGAATTCACTCGGCACCGCACAAATGCTCGAAGTCATTCGTGAGAAAAATCTGCCGATTAAAAAGATCGTGGTCGCCAGCTCTCAGGCCGTTTATAGCGAAGGCGCGGGCAACTGTCCGAAGCACGGCCTTGTTTTTCCGAACGTTCGTCCAGTGGAGCAACTGAAGCGCGGTGACTGGTCGGTGCGTTGTCCGATGTGCAATGAGCCGACCACAAGCTTGCCAACCCCCGAGAACGCGCCCGTCGGAGGGGAAACCGTTTACGGACTGACCAAGGTCGACCAGGAGAGACTCGTGCTCCTCTGGGGAAAACAGGTGGGCATTCCAACGCTCGCGCTCCGTTATTCCTGCACCTATGGTCCACGCCAATCAATTTTCAACCCCTACACCGGGGTGATCGCGATCTTTTGCACTCGGCTGCTCAACGATCTGCCGCCGGTGTTGTATGAGGATGGTGAGCAAACGCGTGACTTCTCGTTTGTCGAAGATATTGCGCGCGCCAATTTGCTGGCTGCTGCCACTGACAGGCTCGACGGGCTGCCGGCAAACGTGGGGAGCGGCAAAGGCGTCGCTGTTCGCGAGATCGCACAACGTCTCGGCGAGGCGCTAGGGATCAAAATGGAGCCCGAGATTAAGGGCGAATTTCGGCCGGGCGAAATGCGGCATCTCACCAGCGCGACGGATCGTATTCACGCTGTCGGCTATGAACCGGAGGTCGATCTTGAGGAGGGAATCGGGCGCTACCTCGATTGGATCCGCTCGCAATCTGATGTGCGGGACTATTTCAGCGAAGCTGCTGACATTTTGCGCCGCAAAGGAATCGTCCATCGTGTCGCGAGTTCGGCGTGACCGGCGTCGCTTGCCCGGGTTCGCAGTTCTATGCCAAGGCGCCTCATTGGCATCCACTAATTGTCGCGCGACTCGCGGTTCGTCTCCGGTCATGGACCGCGCCGCGCGGGTGCTGA
>QHNU01000173.1:0-5659 GCA_003218525.1 Verrucomicrobiota bacterium | reverse complement strand
CGGCACTGAACGAAGAGGAGCCGATCGGGACGGTGGTGCGCGAAATCATCGCGACCGGCATTCCGCGCGAAGTAGTCGTTGTCGATAACGAAAGTACGGATCGGACCGCCGACGAGGCCAAAAGTGCCGGGGCCGACGTCGTCAGCGCACCACGCGGCTATGGCCGCGCATGTGCTGCCGGCGCCGCCGCGGTGTCAAAGGATTGCGACGTCATTGTCTTTCTCGACGGCGACGGCAGCGATGTGCCGGCGTTGATGGCGAGCTTACTCGACCCGATTTATAACGGCACGCATGACTTTGTCATTGGCTCTCGCAGCCGCGGTCAGCGTGAGCCTGGCAGCATGAATTTCCAGCAGGTTTTTGCCGGTTATCTCGCCGGATATTTGATCCATCTTCTTTACGGCGTCCGCTACACGGACATGTCTGCATTTCGCGCAATCCGGCGGAAGGCGCTGGCAAAACTCGATATGCGCGAGAAAACCTATGGTTGGAATCTCGAGATGCAGATGAAAGCGGCGCGGATTGGTCTTCGCATTCTAGAAGTTCCGGTAGACCACCGCCGACGCGCTGGAGGGGCTTCGAAGGTCTCGGGCACATTGCGGGGCACGTTTCTGGCCGGGTTTCGAATCGTTGCGACTTTTCTGCGAATCGCGCTGGCTAAAAGCTGACTGGCGCGCTACATCCGGTAGACCTCCGGGGCGCAATTTCTGATGCTGAAGTTCAAAGGCGCTCTCAAAGGTGGCGGATCCCGACCATGCACGAACTGAGTCGAAGCAAAGCGGCATTTTGCGGACTGCTCGCGGGGTTGGTTGCGGGAATTGCCATGACACTGGTGATGTTGCTGCTGGCTTGGAAGCTGCGGATCGCGACCCCGCTGGTCATCCTGGGCGATCGCTTGAGCGTTTTCATTTCGCCCAAACCATTCTTTTGGATCATGGGCCGTGTCGGCGGCTATAACCATCTCAAGCAACTCGGAGTCGCTTCGAGCGGGTTTGGACAAATTGTTGTCGGGGCGATCGGTGGGCTCATTTATGGCCTCGTTATCCGGAAGCGAGATCGTAGCCGCATCTGGCCTACTCTTTTGGTCTTTGCGGTGCTGCCGCTATTAGTGAGCGCGATTTTGTTGTGGCCGGTCCTCGGAACGCATTATGGCGGGTTGCCCGTCGACGCTGCGCGCGCCGTCACGCTCCTCGGGCTCGGCTTATCGTTCCTGGTTTTCGAGCGCACCCTTGTGCTCGGTTTTGATTTCCTAACGGCCACGCCCCAGCGTCGCGCTTCGACTGAATTTTCACCACAGGTCGGGCGCCGCGCATTTTTAATGGGGATATTGGGCCTCGTTCTTGCCGGCGGGGTGACCGCTATTGCTCGGAAACTTTTTCGCATCGCCACATTCAGCTATGACGGTACTCAGTACAAAGGCGCGGGAGTGCAGCCGATTACGCCCAATGAGCAATTTTATTGCGTCACCAAAAACGTCATCGACCCGCGAGTAAATGAAGGTCTGTGGCACCTCGAAGTGACCGGACTCGTCCAAAATCCTCGGACCTATCGGCTGCAGGATTTGAAAGCGATGACGATGGTCGACCAAGAAACAACCCTGATGTGCATCAGCAATGGCCTTGATGCTGGTTTGATGAGCAATGCGATCTGGCGCGGTATTCCAATGGCTGATTTGCTGCAATCGGCAGGGCCGCTCGACGGTGCGGCGAAGGTAAAACTACACGGGGTCGATAATTACGCAGACACGTTCCCGCTCGAAAAAGCGATGGATCCAACCACGCTCATTGTTTTCAAAATGAACGGTCAGACGTTGCCGCACCGCCACGGCTTTCCGGCACGGGTGATTGTTCCGGGTTATTTCGGCGAGAAACATGTGAAATGGCTCACTCGCATTGAGGTGGCGGGCGCGGATGCGAAGGGCTTTTACGAGAGGCAGGGGTGGGGTCCTGATTTCATCGTCCCGACGCGCTCCCGCATCGATGTTCCGGACCACGAATCGTGGATCAAGGTGACTGACGCACGACATGGGATCCCACTAAAAGGCGTGGCGTTCGGCGGCGACCGGGGCATTTCGCGCGTGGAAATGAGCTTCGATGATGGGGAATCGTGGGATGACGCCGCGATCCATTACCCCGGGACAAAATTGACCTGGTCGCTCTGGAGTCATGATTGGCGACCGGATGAGAGCGGTGATTACACGCTGGTCGTGCGCGCGACCGACGGCGAAGGTCAAGTCCAGGAGTTCGAGGAAGATCGCCCATTTACTTCCGGTATTACCGGGTTCCACAAGGTAATGGTCCATATTTTCGAGTGATCGCGCGCTGCGTGACAATCGGCGTATTTCTGCCGAAGATGCAGTGACGGATTGAATTTGATGAGCTCGAAAGATCACGTCTTCACTCTTGGAATCGAGGAAGAGTTTGCCATTATCGATCCTGAGACGCGGCAGTTGCGCTCACACATCCAAGAGATTCTCGAGGACGGCAAGATGATGCTGAAGGAGCGGGTCAAGCCCGAAATGCATCAATCCGTTGTCGAGCTCGGCACCGAAATTTGCCGCGACATTGCCGACGCCCGGCAGCATGTTGCTAGCCTGCGGAGCGATCTGGCCGGTCTTGCTGCGCGCGATGGCCTCAAGATCGCATCAATGGGCACGCATCCATTTTCCCATTGGCGCGACCAGCTCATTACTGAAGGCGAACGTTACAAGGAAATTGTGCGCGACATGCAATTACTGGCTCGGGCCAACCTGATTTTCGGATTGCACGTCCACGTTGGCATTCCTGATCGGGAAACAGCCATCCACGTTATGAATCAGGCCCGTTACTTCCTGCCCCACATTTATGCTTTGTCAGTGAATTCGCCGTTCTGGGTTGGCCACGATACTGGACTGAAGGGCTATCGGCTCAAGGTTTTTGAACGTTTTCCTCGGACTGGTATTCCGGATTCCTTTGAATCTCTTTCTGAGTACGACGATTACTGCAAACTTCTCGTTAAGACCGGTTGTATTGATAATGCCAAGAAAATTTGGTGGGACATCCGACTTCACCCGTTCTTCGACACGCTGGAAGTAAGAGTATGTGATGCCCAATCGCGGATCGATGACACCTTGGGCATTGCCGCTCTCATTCAGGCCGTAATTGTGAAGCTTCACAAATTGCTGCGGCAAAACGTCACCTTCCGTATCTATCGGCGGCGCTTGCTCGATGAGAATCGTTGGCGGGCCTCCCGCTATGGCATCGATGGAAAACTGATCGATTTTGGCCAGGAATGCGAAGCCGAAACCAGGAGTTTAATTCACGAAATCATCGAGTTCGTGGAAACCGAAGTCGAAGAACTGGGGACCCGTCGGGAAATGAACCATATCGAGAAGGTCTTACGACCGGCGCGGACCGCCAGCTGGCGATCTGGGAACGGACGCATGACATGAAAGCAGTCGTCGATCATATCGTTAGCGAAACTTATGAAGGTTTAACTTTGGTTGCACCAAGAAGAACTGAAGAAGCTGTATGAGGAAAGTGAATCTTTCCCAACTAAATGAAGACGAACGTCGCTCACCAAAGGGCAAGTATCGCAAGTTTGTTAAAGATATATCGATTGCACTCGGACGGGAGCCGGAGTCATTAGATCTGCGCAAGCGCCATCCATTCGACCTGGCCTGTATCCGTGTTCCACCTGGCGCGTCGTATTGTCCATACCATGCCCATGTCGCAGAAACGGAGTTTTACCTCGTTGTCTCGGGGTGCGGCACGGTCCGCGATGAGTCGGGAACGACTGAAGTAATTGCTGGCGACGCTTTCATTTTTCATCCGCACCAGGCCCATCAATTATGGAACGAAGGCACAGAAGATTTTGTCTATTATGTGATCGCGGATAATCCGACCGACGATACTTGTTATTATCCGGATAGCGGGAAGTGGGCAGTTTCAACCGGAGACGGCGACATCATCATTAAGGCTAAACCGGCCAATTACTACGACGGAGAAGAGTAATGTTTCACAGCCTTCCCGTAACTTAACGGTGTCCGCTCCCAATTCCGCCGCGGAATTGGGAATCTCCTTCCACCTGTTGCATCGGGATTCACGACTTCTTTGCGGTTATCGCACCCTGGACGCAAAAAGGATTAAAGTAACGATTAGACTGTAAAATGGCATCCGCATTCCGCTATTTGTCTTAGCTGAAGCTGGAATCAACCACCGTGGCGAAATCAGACCCGCAGGACGAGTCGTCGGCGCGAACGATTTCGTTCATTGTCCCGGCCTACAATGAAGAAACCGAATTGCCTGGGACGCTCGAGAGCATTCACTCGGCAGCTGTCGGGCTTGGGTGCGATTACGAAATCGTCCTTGTCAACGATGGATCGACCGACGCCACCCCCGGCATTGGAGAGAATTTCGGGGCCCGAGTCATTTCGATCAATTGCCGGCAAATTGCCGCTTCACGCAATGCTGGAGCGCGGGCCGCGACCGGCGATATTTTCGTTTTTATCGATGCCGACACACGCATAACATCGGGCCATGTGAGTGGTGTGATCGGCGCTCTGGATTCGGGCTATGTCGGGGGCGGCAGCCGCCTCCGAGTCGATGACGAAATCCCATATTGGGGGAGAATCTTGTTTGGCGCTTTCACCACAGTGTATTTCTCGCTTCAACTTGGAGCCGGGGCGTTTCTGTTCACCACTCGCGCAACCTTCTTCGCGATCGGCGGCTTCGACGAGACCTATTTCGCTGGTGAGGAAGTCTTGTTCACTTTCGCATTAAAGAAGCTAGGCCGGTTTAAAATATTGTCGGAGCCGGCGATCACGTCCGGCCGCAAATTGCGATTGTATTCCGGTAGAAAAATTTTGCAGCACGGGTTTGCGCTCTTGTGTGGCGGCAGGCGTGCCGTAATGTCGCGCCACAAACTAACGATGTGGTACGGAGGCGAACGGGAGCGGCGCCCCGACTAGCGCAGAGACGAAAAATATCGCTGTCGGAACATGCCACGTGGTAATTTCGCAAACGATTCTAATCGCGGAGAAACTTATGCTACACATCATCTGGTCCATTATTGTCGGCGCCATTATCGGTGGAATTGCTGAAGCGGTGGTGCCCGGTCGGCAGCATCTCGGCTTTTGGAAAGCTGCGTTGCTTGGAATCGCCGGGTCCATTATCGGTGGGTTGATTGGCCGGCTTTTTTCCAAGCCGGAGCCCGGCGCTGTTTTTCATCCGGCCGGTTTTTTAATGTCAATTATTTGTTCGGTCTTGCTTTTGGTTATCTGGATGAAGCTCATCGCACCCGCCGGTTGAGCGACTGCATGCGTCACTGAAGATTCGCGATTTCGCATACTACGCCGAGGGTGTGACAGCCGTGCGTGCCTGCTGTGCCGCACTTGCGGCCAACGATTCTTCATCATAGAATAGTCGCTTCGTTATGGCAGAGAACATGGAAGCGGTGGATCTTAAAGAGTTCCAGTTGCACGAGAAAGACACCGGGAGCGCGGACGTCCAAGTCGCGCTATTAACTCGGCGGATCGCGCAACTCACCGAACATCTAAAGACCAACGCGAAGGATCATTCTTCCCGGCGTGGCCTCCTAATGATGGTCGCGCACCGGCGCAGTTTGCTCGATTACTTGAGTCGATCGAAAAGCGATCGATATCGCAAGGTGATCGATAAGC
>QHNU01000172.1 GCA_003218525.1 Verrucomicrobiota bacterium | reverse complement strand
AAGATAGGCCGGACCGATGCGATGCAGGCGGCGCCGGTAAAATGCGACGAACGTTTTACCGGCCGATAACTCGCCCGCGTCCATTCGATCGCGCGCGCGCCGCAGTGAGGCGGTGATAAAGTAACCGCTCAAGACCAAAAAGAGGCGCACACCTGCTGCGCCAAGATGGATCCAGTCCGGCAATGGGAAATTCGGAACGTCCGCGCTGAAATGATCCACCATGACCGTGAGCACGGCGAGCGCTCGCAGTCCGTCAAACTGCGGCTGATAACGCTCCAGCGCGCGATCGTGTGCTAAGCTCCGCCCCGCCGTGAAAACATCTGCCCGAGTGGATCCGACACCAATCCCGGCCCAGTACGTAGCCCAGCCCATGGAGTGAGTGATGGGCTTGGGGGCGATCTCGTTACCAATTTTCTTGGGTAATTTTCCCCAACCTCCGCGACGTCGGTGGTGAAAAGGCTATCCGGTCGGGGCAAGTCCGGACAGCCTCGACTCCGAAAGTACTCGCGAGCGGGCAGAGCGAGGCGACTACAGAAGCGCGGTTGTTGTAGCGACGGCGCTCGGTCGCCGTGAAGAACGACCGGACACGGGAACACGCCTCGACTCCGAAAGTACTCGCGAGCGGGCAGAGCGAGGCGACTGCAGCTCGAGCCGGACAGGCATTAACCCGAGAGGCGGACTATCCACGGCTTTCCGCTGAGACAGCGGACGCTACAACAGAACGCCTCGGCAGAGCGAGGCGACTGCAGCTCGGATGGCTCGACAGAGTGATTCGTTCGCTCCCGCTCACTCACCCTCTCGGGCTTCCCGTCCACCCGCGCCGCTCCCGCGACCGCGTGTTCTCGCCCTACCTGACTACGTCTTAGCGTAAACTCCGCGCCGGTTCAGTGGTGTGTTTACTCCTTCTTTTTATAGCCGAAGAAACCACGCTGGCGGATGAGCAAGTAACGCATCAATCCGGATTTCACGCCGCGGCGCGCAGGCTTCATGCGGATCGTGGATTGTTTTCAGCGATAAACTTCTCTGCGGTGTCGAACGCGATAAATTCGCACAACTTTTGCGGCATCAGCAATCTCGTAGATGATGCGATACTCACCAACTCGAATTCGCCAGTCGTGCTTCGTTCCAGCTAGTTTGCGGCTGCCCACTGGACGCGGATCGTTTGCGAGGCTACGCAATGCGTCAGCTACGCGGGATCGCATGTCGAGCGCGAGTTTCCTGAGATCCTTCTCAGCAGAACGCTCGACGGCGACGCGATACATCGCCTAGCGCTGCGGCAGGCCGGCAAGCACCTCCTCTAACGGGCGGAAGTGAAGCTTCTTGCGTCGCGCGCGTTTCAGCCAGGCAACATCTTGGGCATCCTCAAGGCGCTCTATCATCTCTTGATATTGCTTGATTGGGAGAATCACGGAAACGGGTTTGCCCTTCCGTGTAACGATCTCAGGTTCAGCGTTTGCCGCCTTCATTACTGCGATTATAGCAAGAAAGTTCGTTTCGGCGAGACGCCGAAACCAATACGCGAAACGCATGCGCTACCCAGAAATCGCGGCCGACACGGCCGTCGCTACAACAGAACGCCTCGACTCCGAAAGTACTCGCGAGCGGGCAGAGCGAGGCGGCTACAACTCGGATGGCTGGACAGAGTGATTCGTTCGCTCCCGCTCACTCACCCTCCCGGGCTTCCCGTCGACCCGCGCCGCTCCCGCGACCGCGTGTTCTCGCCCTACCGGACGTAAACTTCTGCGCCTTTCCGGCGAATTCGTTCAACCGTTGCCCACGGTCGACGGCGTCGTTATTAACTGGATGGTTTCTCCTCTTTCATGTTGGTGTGAAAGATCGGATGCCATTCGCCCTTCTTCATTTGCCAGATCGACGCGGCGTTGTAGGTCCCTGAGGCGTCTTTGCCTTCCACGGTGCCTTCTATCTTCACCTGGTAAGTCATGAGTGCCGTGTCCGCATCGGTCATGACGAGATTGAAATCGCTAAAATCGAACGATCTCAGGTCCCACTTCTTCATCGAATCGATCTCCTGTTGTTTCGTCTGGATTCCGTCGGTGTAAACGGCCCTGAAGTTCGGGGAGAGGAGTTTAGTAAACTCGTCGCTCTTCTTGTCTTTGAAGGCCTGCCAGGCCGCTTTTTCTCTCGTCATCATCGCGTCCTTGTCCGGCGGCGCAGCGATCGAAATTGCGATCGTCGCGAACAAGGCAGTCATTGCATAGGTAATGTATTTTTTCATAAATCCTTTCGGTTCAGTTTCGAACGCGAGGGTGAGTGGACCGGATTAGATGGTCAACACTAAAGGCCGGTCCGAGCCGGACGGGCGGGACAAAACGGTCAATTATCGGATTGAATCTGGAAGCCACGAGATCAAGAGGGAGATTTAAATCACGAAAGCAGAAAGTTAGGAATCGTCCGCCCCTTCCGTTTCCTCTTTTGAAACTCTGTCGTTGCCCACACTCCGTCGCTGCTACCTCGCAGCTTTACCTTGATCACTCGCACTACCTCGTGCTTGCGCCAGCTACCCTAGCTGCGTTGCCGTCTACCCGCGCGATTCCCCATCGCGACGTGTTCTATGTCGCTCATCCCATTCGCTCCATTCAGCGGCGATGATGTTGGGATCGGGAGGTGGGCGCTGTCTTCGAGTGACTCATCCTTCAACCAAAAGATGTCGAGGTTAGCGGTCGCCGCGGCGACCTTTACAGCGGGAGGCACCCAGAATTCGGAGTGTATCTAGGGAAGGCGGGCACGCTGGATTGAGAGTCGTTAATTCAGCGCTCTGCGCGATTCCAGCTCTGATTCGACCGGTTTAACGATGTAACGATTCTAACGAGTCACGACGCCCAATGGCAAATGTCAAAGAATTTAGATTTGACCCCATTTCACATTTCGTAGACTTGACCCCAATTAGCTTTCATTGCGGCTCGGAGATCGTCAGTGGGGACGAGCACAAACTGGCAGCAGAACTTCGTACGATTGCGAGGAGGGCCGGCATCGAAGCGCAAATCGCTCACGACCGGTTGGAACTTGTTTTGCGTTAATCAGCAGGAGGAGCGCTACCAATGCAAATCTATTTGGTGCAACATGGAGAATCCCAGCCGGAGGAAATAGATCCGGAACGCAAGCTGACCGAAAGCGGCGCGCGTGCCGTTCAGAAAGTTGCCAATTTCCTGCGGACAAGCAGCGGTGGCGTGCAGGTGGATGTGATTTGGCATAGCGGAAAAGCGAGGGCGCAACAAACGGCCGAGCTTCTCCTACCGGCTACGCGTGCTGGTGCAGAAGCCGTGATCCAGCACGAAGGGCTGGCTCCGAAAGATGCGGTTGAACCGATCGAGCGGGAACTGGAAGAAGGAAATAGCAATGTGATGATCGTGGGTCATCTGCCATTGCTGGCCAAGCTGGCCGCGTTGTTATTAACCGGGGACGCGAATAACGATGTCGTTGCTTTTCAGTTCGGTTGCGTCATTTGCCTGAAACGGGATGACGCGGGCAAGTGGAAGCTTGAGTGGATGATAGTGCCGAACCTGTTGTGAGGTTGGTCGTGCAGGAGAATGCTTACCGCGGCCCGAACTTCAGCGCCTCTTAAAGTATTGCACCGCTCTTTCGTGCTTCTTTGCCGCAGCTCGCGTCTTGAACGTGCCGAGATTTCTTCGTTTACCGGTCTTGGCGTATTTCTTGCGCGAATATAACCGGTAACCGGACTTAAGCTTCCTGATCATAACGATATACTACTCTTCATCTTCTTTGTAACTAAGGACGCGACCCCACGCTCCACCCCGTGGGATCTTGACGGTGTAAAGCCGTCAAGATAGCGCTTGCGGGAGGTTTTTGAAATCGGTTGTCGACGCCGGTTTTTTACAAGCCGCGTCAGTTGAACTGTGGAATTTCCGTTTGCACGGATCTCGGTTCATGAGTCGTCGACCTCGACCGCATCGTCGACGACGATAGAAAAGAATGTGTCTGATTTTCAGCCGAATCACCAATAACAGCTAACTGTTAACTGCGAGGTTTGCTCGCGTGTGCAAAAAGTGAGGACTGACTCCTTCTGCTCCCCACGTCCTCGATTTTCAACGGTAGGGACAGAAAGAGGACAGAATAAGAAGTCAATTCAACTTCGGCTTAAACAAGCCGACGAAGCCTTTGCACGCTTGGAAGGGAAGGCGGCGTGGGTTAGCGATCACCCAGCCCCAGCTATCGCGGAACTTCCATTCAGAGGAATGCTTTTTAACGCAGTC
>QHNU01000171.1 GCA_003218525.1 Verrucomicrobiota bacterium | reverse complement strand
CGCCGGTAATCGACGTCGAAAGGCGCCGCTGAATTCGAGTAACGCCAGAGCCAACAACATGAGCCCCCCGATAGTCATCGCCATCTGACTCGCCTGTGTCGGATTCTCCAGCGCGGGAGTAAACCAGTGGTAGCTGGATGGTCGAAAAACGGCGAAATAATCAGGCTCAATCCCCCAACCAAATTGCTGAGTCAGCATGTAAATATTCCAGTTGCCGAAACGCAGCTGGCAATAAACAAAGAAGGCGAGACCGCCCAGCATCGCCGCAAAGCTGACCAGAAACGCACCGCCATAACTACGAAACCAATCGCGCACGTTGACAATGCCTCGCCAGCCAAGTTCCCATACCCGTCGGACCAACGGTATAAACGCGCACGGTAATCCAACGATCCGGGTTGCCGACATCACCATGCCATGAAGGGCGGCCAATACTCTGGCCTGTCGTGTTTCTTTGCCGGTCCAAAAGAGAAAACCCAAAAGCGCCATTAGAAAAAGCGACTCTGAGTAAGCTGCCACCAGAAAAAATGCGGCCGGATGCGATGCAATTCCGAGAGCGCCGAGCAATTGCCACGCGAGCGGCAAATTCCAGCGGTTACAAAATAAGAAGAAATAGGTCCAAAAGCCCCACGCTGCTGCTTGCGCGGTTATAAGGAGCGCGTTCTCGGTGGCCAAGCCCAAGCCGTAATGCAGCCCCGCCGCCAAGCCAGGGTAGGCCGGAAAGAAGGCCGTGTTCGAGACTTCCATCATCTTGTGCGAAATGGGCGGAACGATGGTTTGGTAGCCCCGGTTCACGATATTGGCGAACCAGTAACTGTCGTGCTGGACCAGCGTTTGGTAGCGGTATTCCCACGGTCCGTCCGGGGCTAAGAGGAGCACCACCATTCCCAATTGCAGTAGAGTCACCGTTAAACCTGCAAAGATGGCCTTTGCCATGGCGAAAGGACGAAACATGGTGCGGGTCGGTGGAACCGCAGAGGAGATACGAAAGCCCCGGTCAATGCAAGGCTCTTCCCATATCTGTTTTCTTGTCTCAGTCTCTGCGCTGATCACGGCGGTCTTTTGACGCTGTTGCTCCACGTTTATTCGCACGCAACGACTGCTCTCGCGGTAACGCAAAACGCGAATCCGTCGCGTCAGTCCGAATCGACAAAGCGGAGGGACGGGCTCCGTCCCGTCCATGCAGTCTGTAGTGACGGGCGTGTCACCCGCATTCCGGCTTTTCGCGCAGCCGGCACGGCTACCTCTAGAGAAGACGAGGACGACACGCAGGTCGCCCCTCCATCCTACGGGGCAGCGAGCGAGCCCATCCGGATCGAAGGGCCTTTCCCGAGGCATGTTTTCCCCTCTGCTAGGTTTGCCTCCGCTGGAAGTAAGAGAGATCAGTGTCCCCCGGTTACGGTATAACCCTCGTTGCGCAAATCCTCCGCCAGATCTCGCTCCATCTCCGTGGCGGCCTCGAACGGCATCGGATTTAAATGCTCATAAAGCTCCGGGATCAAGCGAAGACCGTATTTTTTGACGACCCACGCAGACTTGTAACCATGGCGGTGATTCTCGAAACGATGCTCCGGCAAAAGTCCGCTCATGCCGACGTAAATGCATGGTTTGCGAGGATCGCGTTTTGGATTCGCCCGCAAAATCGATGGGTGTTGGGCCGCTTTATTGCTAAGCAGCACAACGTAGACGTGATGATGAAACTCTGCTTTAAGCCGCGAGTTCCGCTTCACCGGCAATGCCACGATACAACTCTTGGTAGCGCAATGCCGCGCTCGCCCATTCGAAATTGCGCGACATGGCGCGCATCACCAAATCGCGCCAGATTCCACGATCCAGAAAAAGCTCGCGTGCGCGCTTGATTGCATCCCAGAAAGCGTCGGCGGAATACTCGTAGCAAAGGAAACCGTAGCCGCGATCGAGCACCGGGTCGTAATCCTCCACGATTTCCTGAATTCCGCCAGTCGCGTGGGCGACGGGCAGCGCTCCATATTTCAAACTGTACATCGCCATCAGTCCACCAGGTTCGAATCGCGACGGAATCAAGGTGACGTCGGCTCCGGCTTCGATGAGGTGGGCGAGGCGCTCGTCGTAGTGGCGACGATAAGCAAATCGCGCCGGATAGCGGCGCGAGGCGATTGCGAGCTCCGTTTCAAAGGCTGGATCACCTTCGCCGAGAATGATCAGACGCACGTCATCGGAAAGCATTCGGTCGAACAGCGGTGTGAGAATGCCGAAACCTTTTTCAGCGACAATGCGCGTTACTATTCCGAACACGGGGCCGCGCGGCGCCGGCGCCAGCTCCAGGCCGGCCAGCAGCGCGTCACGACAAATCGTTTTGCCCCAAAGCTTTTCCGGGTCAAAATGCGCGGGAAGGAACGGATCCGTATCCGGATTCCAGCGCGCATAATCTGCGCCGTGCAAGATGCCGCTCAACTTGTGCCCGTTCTCGCGCAGCACGCCATCAAGTCCACAGCCAGATTCCGGTCGCAAGATTTCGTGTTTGTGATGTTCGCTCACGGTGGTGACGCGATCGGCGAAGAGGATTCCCGCTTTGAGAAAATTGAGTCGTCCGAAAAATTCAACGCCACGGAGTGAGAAATAGCGTTGCGGCAGATTCGTTAGCGCAAAATCAAGTCCCCAAAAACTCCCCTGTTCTGCGATTCGATGAATGGTCAGCACAGTCGAGAAGGGCAAATTGTGTGCGCGAATATAAACGGGAACGAGCGCGGCCGCCCAATCGTGCAGATGCAAAATTTGTGGAACTGGCGTCAGCCGGCGAGCTAATTCTACGGCCGCTTTGTTGAAGAAAATAAAACGGGCAGCGTTATCTTCGTAGGGCACACCGTGCTCGCCGTAAATCTCCGGGCGATCAAAAAACTCATCACACCGGACAAAAAACAACTGCACGCCACTTGTGGTGCGTCCCTCCAGATATTCGGCCACATAATTTTTTTCGCCCACTCGCACGTCAACGGTGACGCCAGTATCATTCACCACCGTGTCTGCGTTCTCGCGAATCTCGCGGTAGAATGGGAGAACGACGCCCACTTCGTGATCGCGTTCACGCAGTTCACGGGGAAGCGCCTCAAGAACATCTATAACCGCGCCTGTGCGCTGCAACGGCGGCGCTTCCGCGCTGATCATTAAGATCCGCATCGTCTCAGGATTCTACTGAGTACTCCTGCTTAAGCCAATCGAGCGCTTCCTCGCGCGATTTAAGCGTCCCTTCGAGTTGGCGCGTCTCCACCGCCTCCAGGATCTCGCCAAATTTCGGACCCGGCTTCATTCCTAGGCCGATGAGATCGTCCCCGGTCACCAGTGGCGGAGGAATGATCGGCACATTCGCGAACTCCTCCTTTTTGCGGATGAGGAAATCATAGTTGTCGAGCATGGCGTGGCTGCTCGCGCAATCGACCCGGTGCAACTCCAGCTCGTCGTCAAACGTGGGCCGCGCCATAAACCGTTTCAGTTTGGCCAGACGCATTCGCGGAACATCTTTGAAGACCATGTGCTGACGAACCATTTCGACGGTGGCGTCAATCTCCGCCCGGGAAAAACGCAGCCGTTCCATGATCTGCTCCGTCATCTCCGCGCCCACGCGATCGTGGGCATTGAAGCGAATTCGGCCTGCTTCGTCCACGGTCGCAGTCGGTGGTTTCGCGACATCATGCAGAAGGACGCTGAAAACCAGCGGCACAGAAACTTTTTCCGGCAACAATTCGAGCATTAAACGGGTGTGCTGAAAGACGTCGCCTTCGGGGTGAAACTGCGGCGGTTGTGCGCACCCTTTCATCGATTCGATCTCCGGGATAATCGGCTGCAACAACCCGCTGGCATCGAGCAAATCCCATCCACGCAGTCGATGAGGGGAAAGGAAAATGCGCACGAGTTCGTCACGAATTCGTTCCGCACTGACTTGCATAATCGCCGTCGCATTTGCGACGAGGGCCTCCCAAGTCGTTTGCTCAATTTGAAAATCGAGCGTGGTCGCGAAGCGAACCGCACGCAAAAGTCGGAGCCGATCTTCGGCAAACCGCGGCGTCGGCTCTCCAATAGCCCGGATCAATTTTGCCTCGATGTCAGCACGGCCGCCAACGAAATCAATCACGGTCTCGTTTTTCGGATCGAAAAACATCCCGTTGATGGTGAAATCGCGCCGCTTGGCGTCCTCTTCCGGCGATGAAAAATGTACCGCCGTCGGCCGGCGTCCATCCAAGTAGACATCGTCGGAACGGAACGTCGCGACTTCGAATTGAAATTCGTTTTCTATGACAACGACGACGCCGAAGTGGGCACCAACGGCATGCGTCCTCGGAAAAATTCTCTGCGCCTGTTCGGGCCGTGCATCCGTCACAATATCAATGTCCTTGGGCGCGCAACCTCGAACCATGTCGCGGACGCAACCGCCGGCGAAATAGGCAATGTGGCCCCGACCGCGCAAGCGAGAACAAATTTCCCGCGCCGTTTGTTCCATGAGCGATGTCTTCATCCGATACGGGGCGGGTCACCGAACCGCCCATTCTATCTTGCGGGAGTGAGCGATTGAGGTCAATCGCCCCTAACTTTTGCAGGATGTCAGGCGTCCTCGCCTGACCCGGCGTTCGGGTTTCCAGCCTGAACACCTTAGCTCGGCAAGCGAGACGCTCGCGCGGCCAGGACA